>NZ_JBHWEL010000019.1:116811-131704 GCF_042734135.1 Streptomyces sp. NPDC059668
CACGTGGGGCGCGCGTTACGTTCACCCGGATGTGGACAGTGGTGCGCCCCCTCTATCCCCCAGGGGCAGTGCCCGGTCCGTCACAGACGGACCGGCCTTCTTGCATGCCCGGGCGAAAACGGCACCGGTGTCCGCCCGGGCCGCCACACGTGCGCGCGGGCCACCACGCACCCGCTCACGCCGCCGCGGACAGCTCCGGCCTGAGCGGCCACGACGGATCGACCGACTCCTCCGAACCGCTGCGCGCGAACCAGGCCTGCAACCCCCGTGCCTGCGCCGCGTGCCACACCGACTGCAAGGTGTGCAGCTCGGCGGGGGAGAGCCGCTCCAGCCGGGGAGCGAACCGGCGCCCCACCGCCCGTACCACCTCCATCGCGGCCAGCGCGTCCGCCGCCGCGTCGTGCGCGCCCTCCAGGGCGACGCCGTAGTGCGCGCACAGGTCGGTGAGCGTGCGCCGGCCCTTGCGGTAGCGGTCCAGATGTTTGTCCAGGACCCGTGGATCGAGCACGCGCAGCGGCGCCGACTCGAACCAGCGGTCGAGACAGGACGCCCGATGCCGACGCAACTCCCGGTCCAGCAGCGTCAGATCGAACGGCGCGTTCATCACCACGAGCGGACGGCCCACCGCCGCCTGCTCGCCCAGCACCCGGACTATCTCGTCCATCACCGGCGACGGCCAGCGGCCGTTGCGCTGCAGATGTTCCTCCGTCAACCCGTGCACCGCCGTCGCACCCTCGGGCACCGGCACTCCCGGGTTCACCAGCCACCGGGTCACCCGGGGTCGGGAACCGGCGGTGTCCTGGACGACGACGGCGGCCGACACGATCCGGTCGGTCTCGACGTCCACGCCCGTGGTCTCCGTGTCGAACGCGGCCAAGGGGCCCTCGTACCAGCACGTCATACGCACACAACTCCTCGTTCACCCACGGCAGCTGACGCACCGTCTTCTGCCCGTTTGGTGATACCCGGGCTGTTTGCGCCGTACGCCGGAAGGAGACAACAGAGGTACGGGTCTTTGCAGTTCAGCGGCCCGTCGCGGGGATTCTCTTGGCTTGGAAGGCTGTTGGACTCATGGCAATCGCGCAGCCCGAGCGGGGCGGGCTGCTGCCCCAGCGCACGGCACCCCATCGCGGCACGCTCGCCACCACCGCCTGCATGGAGACGCTGCAGGTCGGCTACCTGCACGCCGTCGCCGCGGCGGCCGGCTGCTCGCTGTCCCAGCCCTTCCCGGACAACGGGATCGACTGGCACGTCAGCCACAGCGGCCCCGGACACACCGTCGACGACGAAGTCACCATCAAGGTGCAGCTCAAGTGCACGTACCAGATCCCGCCGAACCCCCCGGGGCCCGCCTTCTCCTTCACGCTCGACAACGAGCACCTGGCGAAGCTCGCCCGCACCCCGGTCTCGGTGCACAAGATCCTGGTCGTGATGCTCGTGCCCCGGTCCCAGGACGACTGGCTGCGCGCCAGCCACGACCGCCTCGACCTGCGGCACTGCTGCTACTGGACCAACCTCGCCGGGCAGCCCGTGACGGGCCGGCGCAGAACCACCGTCCGCATACCGACCTCGCGCATCTTCGACGACCGGGCCCTGTGCGAGATCATGACGCGGGTCGGGACGGGAGGCAGGCCATGACGCACCGTCCGATCGACGAACCCCTCCGGCCGGTCAGGCCGCACCCCGCCGAGGCCCACTGGACCGAGCCGCCCGAGCCCGGCCAGGTCGACCCCGCCGTGCTCAGCGCGCTGCTGCACCGGCACGGCTGGCAGCGCCGCGGCGGCGCCCCGGGACGGTACGGCAGGTGGACCCCACCCGGGCCCGGCGGCTCGGGCACCAGCCTGCTCGTGCCGGAGAACCGGGCCTTCCCCGACAGCGACGACCTTCTCGGCGAGGCCCTCGACGCGCTCTCCCGCAGCGGTGCCCCCTCCGCGCGCGACGTCCTGGTCGCGCTCGCCGTGCCCAGCGACGAGATCCGCTGGTGGCGCGACGTCCCGACCGGCCCCGTCGGCGCCACGCCCTGGAGCGTCGAGGAGCGGCTGCGCTCGGCCGCCCGCCAGATGCTGCTCGCCGCCGCCCTCGCCACCCGCGCCCGGGCCGGCTACTACGGCGCCCGGTACCGCAGGCCCGCCGCCGCGTCGCTGGAGAACGTCCTCGTCGGCGCCGACCCCGGCGGACGCCGGCTCACCGCCTTCGTGCCCGTGGAAACCGGCCGCTCGCTGGCCGTACGCCTGCACCAGGCGCTGTACGCCGCCCGCGAGGCCATCGACTACCAGCGGGCCACCGGTGGCATGGACGCCTTCGACGCGGCCGTCGAGGCCGGCGTCAGCCACGAACTCACCGAGGCCGTCGTCGCCCTCGTACGGGGCACCGAGGGCGCCCGCGTCGCCGTCGAGTGGGCGCCCGCCGCCGGCGTCCCCGAAGGCTGCGCGTCGCCCGACGAGGCCGTCGAGTTCTCGCCCGGCGACGTGCCCGTGCTGCGCGAGGCCGCGGCCCGCTATCTGCGCGAGGAGCCGTCCGTGCCGGTCCGGATCACCGGGGCCGTGGTGCGGATGCGCAGGTCGGAGCCGCGTGGTGAGGGCACCGCACGGCTGCGGGTGATCGCGGGCGCGGAGGTCCCGTACGTGCGCGTCACCCTCGACGAGGAGGCGTACCGGATAGCGGGGCAGGCCCATCTCGTCGGGCTGCCGGTGCGGGTGCACGGGCGGCTGGAGAGCCGCGGCGGCTTCCGCAGACTCACCGACGCCTCCGGGGTCGTACCCGTTCAGGTCGACGAGGCAGAGCGGGACCGGCTGATGAAGTCGCTCCAGGAGAATCTGGACTTCTTCGAGGAGGCGTGCAGCGGGGACTGAGCCCGGACGGACCGTAACCGTTTCGCGGAGGGAGGCCTCGGCTCGGTACGATTCCTGTCTGCGCCCGCGTGTCGCGGCGCGCCCACCTTCAGGCAGGAGAGTCCGGTGTCAGACGTCCGTGTGATCATCCAACGCGATTCCGAGCGGGAAGAACGCGTGGTGACGACGGGCACTACGGCCGCCGATCTCTTCACCGGCGAGCGCACCGTCATCGCGGCGCGCGTGGCCGGCGAGCTGAAGGACCTCGCGTACGAGGTGAAGGACGGCGAGGAGGTCCAGCCGGTCGAGATCTCCTCCCCGGACGGTCTCGACATCCTGCGCCACTCCACCGCGCACGTCATGGCCCAGGCCGTGCAGGAGCTCTTCCCCGAGGCCAAGCTCGGCATCGGCCCGCCGGTCAAGGACGGCTTCTACTACGACTTCGACGTCGAGAAGCCGTTCACGCCCGAGGATCTCAAGGCCATCGAGAAGAAGATGCAGGAGATCCAGAAGCGCGGCCAGCGCTTCTCCCGCCGTGTGGTCACCGACGAGGACGCCCGCGAGGAGCTCGCCGCCGAGCCGTACAAGCTGGAGCTCATCGGCATCAAGGGCTCCGCGGCCGCGGAGGGCGGAGCCGACGGCGCGGACGTCGAGGTCGGCGGCGGCGAGCTGACGATCTACGACAACCTCGACGCCAAGACCGGCGAGCTGTGCTGGAAGGACCTCTGCCGCGGTCCTCACCTGCCCACCACCCGCAACATCCCGGCGTTCAAGCTCATGCGCAACGCCGGCGCGTACTGGCGCGGCAGCGAGAAGAACCCGATGCTCCAGCGCATCTACGGCACCGCCTGGCCGTCGAAGGACGAGTTGAAGGCGCACCTGGACTTCCTCGTCGAGGCCGAGAAGCGCGACCACCGCAAGCTGGGCAACGAGCTGGACCTCTTCTCCATCCCGGACCAGATCGGCTCCGGCCTCGCCGTCTTCCACCCCAAGGGCGGCATCATCCGCCGGGTCATGGAGGACTACTCGCGCCGCAGGCACGAGGAGGAGGGCTACGAGTTCGTCTACACCCCGCACGCGACCAAGGGGAAGCTCTTCGAGACCTCGGGCCACCTGGACTGGTACGCCGACGGCATGTACCCGCCCATGCAGCTCGACGAGGGCGTGGACTACTACCTCAAGCCCATGAACTGCCCGATGCACAACCTGATCTTCGACGCGCGCGGCCGCTCGTACCGTGAACTGCCGCTGCGTCTCTTCGAGTTCGGGACCGTGTACCGGTACGAGAAGTCGGGCGTCGTGCACGGTCTGACCCGCGCCCGTGGCTTCACGCAGGACGACGCGCACATCTACTGCACCAAGGAGCAGATGGCGGACGAGCTCGACAAGACGCTCACCTTCGTCCTCGGCCTGCTGCGCGACTACGGCCTCACCGACTTCTATCTGGAGCTGTCCACCAAGGACCCGGAGAAGTTCGTCGGCTCCGACGAGATCTGGGAGGAGGCCACCGAGACGCTGCGACAGGTGGCCGAGAAGCAGGGCCTCCCGCTCGTCCCGGACCCGGGCGGCGCCGCGTTCTACGGCCCGAAGATCTCCGTCCAGACCAAGGACGCGATCGGCCGGACCTGGCAGATGTCGACCGTGCAGCTCGACTTCAACCTGCCCGAGCGCTTCGACCTGGAGTACACCGGTCCCGACGGCACCAAGCAGCGTCCGGTGATGATCCACCGCGCGCTCTTCGGTTCCATCGAGCGCTTCTTCGCGGTGCTCCTGGAGCACTACGCGGGCGCGTTCCCGGCCTGGCTGGCGCCCGTCCAGGCGGTCGGCATCCCGATCGGCGACGCGCACGTGGAGTACCTCCAGAAGTTCGCCGCCGAGGCGAAGAAGCAGGGCCTGCGGGTCGAGGTCGACTCCTCCTCCGACCGCATGCAGAAGAAGATCCGCAACGCGCAGAAGCAGAAGGTGCCCTTCATGGTCATCGCGGGCGACGAGGACATGGCGGCCGGCGCGGTCTCCTTCCGCTACCGCGACGGCTCGCAGGAGAACGGCATCCCCCTCGACGAGGCGATCGCCAAGATCGCGAAGATCGTCGAGGAGCGCACGCAGGTCTGACGGACGTGGTGACCCGGCGTACCGGGTGATCCGACGCGTACGGACCGAGAGGCCCCCGGGGGAGTTCAGACTCCCGGGGGCCTCTCGTCGTCCTCGCGCGCGAACACGTGCAGCAACCAGGACGAGAACGCCCCCGTGACCGCGCCGAGCAGCGCCAGACCGCACGCCATCAGTCCCACCGCGATCGTGCGGCCCAGCCGGGTCACCGGGACGACGTCCCCGTAGCCCACCGTCGCGAGGGTGGCGCAGGTCCACCACACCGAGTCACCGAAGGTGCGGATCGTCGCGTGCGGCGCCGAGTGCTCCTGCTGGTAGACGGCGAGGGCGCCGGCGAAGCCGAGCAGCAGCACCGACAGACCCGCGTAGAAGACCACGCGCGCGTGCAGGGCGAGACGGGGCTGTCCGTGACGGCGCTGTACGGCCTCGTACACCTTGACGACGCGCAGCGGGCGCAGCAGGGGCAGGACGAGCACCAGCGTGTCCAGCCAGTGGGCCGGTACGAAGCGGGGTCCCTGGCCGCTCAGCCGCCAGCGCACCGCGTAGTCGACCAGGAACAGTCCCCACGCGGCCAGCATCACGGCCAGGCACGCGTCCCGCGCGGCGGGCGGCAGACCGTGCCCCAGGACCAGCACCGCGTAGGCGGTGAGGAACAGCAGCGAGCACAGACCGAGCGGGACCTCGGTGCGCCGTTCCCAGCGGGCCCGCGGGCTGTCGTCGTCCACCGGCCCAGCTTGGCGCGGGGCGCCGGCGGAAGTGCCCCGCCGACACGCCGCGAACGGGCGAAGCAATATGCTGCACCACATGACGAGTGAGCCGGAGCAGCAGATCGGAGTGGGGACGCAGGACGCGTTCCAGCGCTTGTGGACGCCCCACCGGATGGCCTACATCCAGGGCGAGAACAAGCCCACCGGCCCGGGGGCCGACGACGGCTGTCCGTTCTGCTCGATCCCCGCCAAGTCCGACGAGGACGGGCTCATCGTCAGGCGCGGTGAGCAGGTGTACGCGGTGCTCAACCTCTACCCGTACAACGGCGGCCATCTCATGGTCGTGCCCTACCGCCACGTCGCGGACTACACCGACCTGACCGGCCCGGAGACCGCCGAGCTCGGCGAGCTGACCAAGCAGGCCATGACCGCGCTGCGCGCCGCGTCCGGTGCGCACGGCTTCAACATCGGCATGAACCAGGGCACCGTGGCCGGGGCGGGCATCGCCGCCCACCTCCACCAGCACATCGTGCCCCGGTGGGGTGGCGACACCAACTTCATGCCGGTCGTCGGCCACACCAAGGTCCTTCCCCAACTGCTCGCGGACACCCGCAAGATGCTCGCCGAGGCGTGGCCCAGACCGTAGCCGTGCCGGGCCCCGGAAGGGGTGCGGAAGCGTACGGAAAGGGGGCGTGGAAATCCACGCCCCCGACCTCTCCAACGGGCCGACCGCCCCCGGCGCTCTCGCCCCACGGACGCCCGCCCACGCCGGGCACGGCGCCCCGGGCATGTCCTGGGCTGCGCGCCCCGTACGGCGTTCCGGCCGCGCCCCGGCACGGCGTTCGCTCGTGCCCGGCACGGCGTTCAGGCTGTGCGCCGTGCTTCGCCCCCGTACGGCGTGAGCCCGTGCACCATAGGGCGTTCGCGCTGTGTGCCGTGCTTCGCCCGACAGGTGCCCGTTCGTGCGTCGTGCGGCGTCGCGGCCGTGCCCCGCGCTTTGCCCCGTGCGGCGGGTGCTCGTGCCTGGCACGGCGTTCAGGCTGTGTGCCGCGCTTGGCCCCGTACGGCGTGCGCTCGCGCCCTATACGGCGTTCAGGATGTACGCCGTGCCTCGGCCCGGCACGGCGCCCCGGCCGTGTCCAGTGCTTCGGCCCCGTACGGCGCCCGCCCGCGCCCCGGCCGTGTCCCGCATCTCGCCCCGCACGGCGACTGCCCGTGCCGCCCCGCGCTTCGCCGAGCGCGGGGCGTGTCCGCGCCCCCGTGACGGGGCGCGGGCGCGCCGTCTCCTGCCGAGCCGCCGGAGGCCTACGCGTCGTAGACGTCGTCCTTCTTCGGTGTCGGGTCCTGCACCGCGCCGCTGAGCACGGAGGTGCGGCCGTCGAACTTCGTGGTGTCCACGTTGTGGCCCTTGAGGAACTCGATGACCGCCTCGTGCACCACACGGAGCACGGGGGTCGCGGAGCGCAGTACGTCGTCGGTCATGAAGCGGTTCTTCCAGGGCTGGTCGGCCCAGGCGTGCCGCAGTCCGAAGGGCTCGGGAAGGGTCAGCGAGCCGCCGAGCCAGTTCAGGAACGGCGGGTACCAGGTGAACGGGGCGCGGGCCGCGAGCCGTACGACCTCGTCGTTGCCGACCAGCGGGAGCTTCACCGTGCGGGTCTCCCAGAACTTGACCGTCTTCGCGACCTTCTTCTCCTTGGCCGCCGGCTTGCCCATGAACAGGCCGTTCACCGGTCCCAGGGCATGGCCGGTGAGCTCGATGCGCAGGGTCTTGTGCAGCACGGTCACCGTGACGAGCATGCTGATCACGAGCTGGCCGTCGTAGAGGGTCCACTGGACCCCGAGGTAGTGCCGCTCGCCGCTGTTGTACTGCTTCTTGTTGCAGATGTCCCGTATCTGCTGGAGGTTGACCTGGTGGGCCGTGCTGCCGCTCGGGCGGGTGACGGCCTTGGAGCTCGCCGGGATGTGCGTGACGACCCAGTGCCGGATCTCGGGCTTGGGGAAGCCGCCCGTGGTCAGCGGGCTCGTGTTGAGCCGCTCCAGCGCCCGCTCGATGGCGCTGACGACGTCGAAGCTCTGGAACCTGTTGATCTCCGGGGCCGGAACCAGGTGCTTGGCCAGCTCCGCGCTCAGCGACCCCACCTTCTGCATCTGGTCCGAGACGACCGGCACCAGCTCCTCCGCGAGGTGCCAGTGACCCCAGCGCGTGCCCATGCCGAGGATGCCCTTGGGGCCGGCGTAGAACACCGAGTTCGACCGCTGCTCGTCCCGCAGCTCGCCGAACGCCTGACGCAGCCGCTCGGCCCGGGTGTCGCCGGGGCTGCTGGGGACGGACTCGGGGACCCGGGCGCCCACGGTGCTGCCGGAGAGGAGGTTGGTCCAGCGGGTACGCAGGTCCTTCGCGGTGCGCTCGCAGATCTGCTTCGCCAGCAGCCAGCCGACGACCGGGGCGACGATCGCGCCCCGCACGTACCAGGCCAGGGGGCCGGTGAAGGGCAGCCGGATCATGGCGATCACGGCGACGACGCCCACGGCGACGAGGAGCGCGGTGGCGAGGGCGGAGGCCCGCTTGTCCTCGCGCTTGGAGACGGCGGTCCGTATCTGGAAGACCAGCAGCCACAGCAGGAGCCCCGGCAGGAAGAGCAGACCGCAGACCGCCATCACGACCGTCAGGCGGGTGTCACGCTCCTTGCGGAGGCGGTTGGCCGCCAGACAGTGCTCGACCACCGCCTGCGGCTCGATGCCGAAGGACTGGACGACCGGACTGCGGCCGACGCCCAGCATGCGGGTCACCACCGCCTGGGCGAAGGCCTCACCGAGGTTGGGCCGGAAGATCGTCGCCCACTTGCGGCCCGGGTTGACCTTCGACTCGTGCCACTCGTTGTTGGCTTCGAGGATCTTCTCGACCTCGTCGTCCCGGTAGGCGGCCGACGCCAAGGCGTACGTCGCCATCTCGTCCGAACCCGAGCGTGGCACCTGTGGCCCGAAGATGTCCTCGAAACCGGTTGGAACCGTCATTCCCGCCCCCATCGCCGCCGGTGTCGCTTCTGCGGCTTTTCCCGACTTCCCTGCCCCGCACACCTGTTGATCAGTCAGTCATGGTGATGAGTCGCCACGTCATCGGCCAACACCTTGATCAGGTCATCAGCGTATCGGCAGGCGGCGGCCCTTCGTCGGCGGACGGCCGAAGCCGCCCGCCGAGGGTGAACCGGAGTGCGTCCGGTGTGAACTACGAGGCCTCCCGCGTCTGTTCGCGCATCCTCTCGGCGATCTGCGGCGGCATCGGCTCGTGCCGCGCGTAACTGCGCTGGAAACGTGCCGTGCCGTGCGAGAGCGAGCGCAGATCGACGGCGTACCGGCCGATCTCCATCTCCGGCACCTCGGCCCGCACGAGCGTGCGTCCGCCGCTCGTCTGCTCCGTGCCGACGACCCGGCCGCGCCGCCCCGACAGATCGCTCATCACGGCGCCCACGTAGTCGTCGCCGACCATGACGGTCACCTCGGCGACCGGCTCCAGCAGATGGATCCTCGCCTCGGCGGCGGCTTCGCGCAGCGCCAGCGCGCCCGCGGTCTGGAAGGCCGCGTCGGAGGAGTCCACCGAGTGCGCCTTGCCGTCGAGCAGGGTGATCCGTACGTCGATCAGCGGATGGCCCGCCACCACGCCCCTGGCCGCCTGGGCGCGCACGCCCTTCTCGACGGACGGGATGAACTGCCGGGGCACGGCCCCGCCGACGACCTTGTCCACGAACTCGATGCCCGAACCGTTCGGGAGGGGCTCGACCTCGATCTCGCAGATCGCGTACTGGCCGTGGCCGCCGGACTGCTTCACATGGCGCCCGCGCCCCGCGGACCTGGCCGCGAACGTCTCCCGCAGGGAGACCTTGTGCGGGACCACGTCGACCTGGACGCCGTACCGGCTGCGCAGCCGCTCCAGGGCGACGTCCGCGTGCGCCTCGCCCAGACACCACAGGACCACCTGGTGGGTGTGCTGGTTCTGTTCCAGACGCATGGTGGGGTCCTCGGCGACCAGCCGGCCGAGACCCTGCGAGAGCTTGTCCTCGTCGGCCTTGCTGTGCGCCTGGATGGCGAGCGGCAGCAGTGGGTCGGGCATCTGCCACGGCTCCATCAGCAGCGGGTCGTCCTTGGCCGAGAGCGTGTCACCGGTCTCGGCCCGGTTGAGCTTCGCCACACACGCCAGGTCGCCCGCGATGCAGTGCGTGAGGGCGCGCTGCTGTTTGCCGAACGGCGCGGACAGCGCGCCGACGCGCTCGTCGACGTCGTGATCCTCGTGGCCGCGGTCGGTGAGCCCGTGCCCCGAGACGTGCACCGTCTCGTCGGGGCGCAGGGTGCCGGAGAAGACGCGGACGAGCGAGACCCGGCCGACGTAGGGGTCGCTGGCGGTCTTCACGACCTCCGCCACCAGCGGCCCGTCCGGGTCGCAGGCACTGACCGCGCGCGCCGCGCCGTCCGGCGTGGTCACCGCGGGTGCCGAGCGCTCCAGCGGGGTCGGGAAGCCGCCGGTGACGAGCTCCAGGAGCTCGACCGTGCCCAGTCCCTGCCGGGCGCCCTCGGCGGCGGGGGCGGCGGCCAGCACGGGGAAGAACGCCCCGCGCGCCACGGCCCGCTCCAGGTCCTGCACCAATGTCTTGAAATCGATCTCCTCCCCGCTCAGATAGCGGTCCATGAGGGTCTCGTCCTCGCTCTCGGCGATGATCCCCTCGATCAGCCGGTTGCGCGCCTCCTCGATCAGCGGCAGCTGCCCGTCCACCGGCTCGGCCTCCACGCGCTCACCGGACGAGTAGTCGAACAGTCGCTGCGACAGCAGCCCGATCAGCCCGGTCACCGGCGCGTGCCCGTCGGGGCCCGGCTCTCCGTGCAACGGCAGATAGAGCGGCAGCACGGCGTCCGGGTCGTCGGCGCCGAAGGCCTCCGCGCAGATCCTGGTCATCGTGTCGAAGTCGGCGCGGGCCGATTCGAGGTGGGTGACCACGATGGCCCGCGGCATGCCGACCGCCGCGCACTCGTCCCACACCATCCGGGTCGAGCCGTCCACGCCGTCCGAGGCCGAGACCACGAAGAGGGCCGCGTCCGCCGCGCGCAGACCGGCCCTGAGCTCCCCGACGAAGTCCGCGTATCCGGGGGTGTCGAGGATGTTGATCTTGTACCCGTCCCAGGTGACGGGTACCAGGGAGAGCTGCACCGAGCGCTGCTGCCGGTGCTCGATCTCGTCGTAGTCGGACACGGCGGTGCCGTCCTCCACCCGGCCCGCCCGGTTCACGGCTCCCGCTGTCAGCGCGAGAGCCTCCACCAAAGTCGTCTTGCCCGATCCGCTGTGGCCGACCAGCACCACATTCCGTACGGACGCGGGGTGGTCGGCCGCCGTAGCCCTGCCGGCGGCTCCGGGGTGTGTGTTCGCCTTGTCGCCCATGGCCTTGCCTCCCGTGCACGGTGAGGTCTCTCTGGGCGCGGGCACGACGGATGTCTCCCCGGACCGGGTCCAGGGCGTACCCCCAGCGGTACGGCTCCGATGACGCCCGCGGTGACTTCGAGCTTTGCACTCGCGTCACGGTGCGTCCATACGGCGGACGCGATCGCGCCGTGCCGCCTGGGGAGCCCCCTGGGACACGGGGTGCGGGTGCCCGACCGTCGCACATGCGCGCGCGTGACTACGATGGGCCAGCCGGGGGCCAGCAGGGGCCGCCCGGCGACACCGACCGTCGGGAAGGCCATGCTGAACAAGTACGCGCGTGCATTCTTCACGCGTGTCCTCACACCGTTCGCCGCGTTTCTCATCCGCCGGGGGGTAAGCCCCGACACGGTCACCCTCCTGGGCACGGCCGGAGTGATGGCGGGCGCGCTGGTCTTCTACCCCCGGGGAGAGTTCTTCTGGGGCACGATCGTCATCACGCTCTTCGTCTTCTCCGACCTCGTCGACGGCAACATGGCGCGCCAGCTCGGCCGCTCCAGCCGGTGGGGGGCCTTCCTGGACTCCACGCTCGACCGGGTCGCCGACGGGGCCATCTTCGGCGGCTTCGCGCTCTGGTACGCGGGCAACGGGAACAACAACGTGCTCTGCGCCGTCTCGATCTTCTGTCTGGCCAGCGGCCAGGTGGTCTCGTACACCAAGGCCCGCGGCGAGTCGATCGGCCTGCCGGTCGCCGTCAACGGTCTGGTGGAGCGCGCCGAACGCCTGGTGATCTCGCTGGTCGCGGCGGGCCTCGCGGGGCTGCACGCGTTCGGGGTCCCGGGCATCCAGTGGCTGCTGCCCGTCGCCCTGTGGATCGTCGCCGTCGGCAGCCTGGTGACGCTGGTCCAGCGCGTCGTCACGGTGCGCCGGGAGTCCGCCGAGGCCGACGCGGCCGCCGCGCACAGCAGCGGGGCCACGTCGTGACCAGCCTCCAGGACAGACTGGTGGACGGGGCGTACGCGCTCGGCTGGAGCACCGTCAAGACGCTCCCGGAGCCGGTCGCCGTACGTCTCGGCCGCACCATCGCGGACCTCGCCTGGAGGCGACGCGGCAAGGGCGTGCTGCGCCTGGAGAGCAACTACGCGCGCGTGGTCCCCGACGCGAGTCCGGAGCGGCTCGCTGAACTCTCCCGGGCGGGCATGCGCTCGTACCTGCGTTACTGGATGGAGTCCTTCCGCCTCCCCGCCTGGAGCCGGGAGCGCGTGCGGACGGGCTTCGACCCCAGGGACGCGCACTACCTGACGGACGGCATCGCCTCCGACCGGGGCGTCATCCTCGCCCTCCCGCACATGGGCAACTGGGACCTCGCGGGCGCGTGGGTCACCACCAAGCTGGAGACGCCGTTCACGACCGTGGCCGAGCGCCTCAAGCCGGAGTCGCTGTACGACCGCTTCGTCGCCTACCGCGAGGGCCTCGGCATGGAGGTCCTTCCGCACAGCGGCGGCACCGCGTTCGGCACCCTCGCCCGGCGGCTGCGCGACGGGGGCCTGGTCTGCCTGGTCGCCGAACGCGACCTGTCCGCGTCCGGCGTCGAGGTCAAGTTCTTCGGAGAGGCCACCCGGATGCCGGCGGGCCCGGCGCTGCTGGCCCAGCAGACCGGGGCGCTGCTCCTCCCGGTGACACTCTGGTACGACGACTCACCGGTGATGCAGGGCCGTGTCCATCCCCCCGTCGAGGTCCCCGAGACAGGTACCCGGGCCGAGAAGACGTCTGTCATGACACAGGCGCTGGCCGACGCCTTCGCCACGGGTATTTCCGACCATCCGGAGGACTGGCACATGCTGCAGCGCCTGTGGCTCGCCGACCTGGAGCCCCGCCCCGAACCGTCCGACGGGGAGCAGCCGTGAAGATCGGCATCGTCTGCCCCTACTCCTGGGACGTACCCGGTGGCGTCCAGTTCCACATCCGCGACCTCGCCGAGCACCTCATCCGCCTCGGGCACGAGGTCTCCGTCCTCGCTCCCGCGGACGACGAGACACCCCTGCCGCCGTACGTCGTCTCGGCGGGCCGCGCCGTCCCGGTGCCCTACAACGGTTCCGTGGCGCGCCTGAACTTCGGGTTCCTGTCGGCGGCCAGGGTGCGGCGCTGGCTGCACGACGGCACCTTCGACGTGATCCACATCCACGAACCGACCTCGCCGTCGCTGGGACTGCTCGCGTGCTGGGCCGCGCAGGGGCCCATCGTCGCCACCTTCCACACCTCCAACCCGCGCTCCCGGGCGATGATCGCCGCCTACCCGATCCTGCAGCCCGCGCTGGAGAAGATCAGCGCGCGGATCGCCGTGAGCGAGTACGCGCGGCGCACGCTCGTGGAGCACCTGGGCGGCGACGCGGTGGTCATCCCGAACGGCGTCGACGTCGACTTCTTCGCCCGCGCCAAGCCCCAGCAGGAGTGGCAGGGCGACACACTCGGGTTCATCGGCCGCATCGACGAGCCCCGCAAGGGCCTGCCCGTCCTCATGAAGGCGCTCCCGAAGATCCTCGCCGAACGCCCCGCGACCAGACTCCTGGTCGCCGGCCGGGGTGACGAGGAGGAGGCCGTCGAGTCGCTGCCCGCCGAGATGCGCTCGCGCGTCGAGTTCCTCGGCATGATCAGCGACGAGGACAAGGCCCGCTTCCTGCGCAGCGTCGACGTGTACGTGGCACCCAACACCGGCGGCGAGAGCTTCGGGATCATCCTGGTGGAGGCCATGTCGGCGGGGGCGCCCGTGCTCGCCTCCGACCTGGACGCCTTCGCCCAGGTGCTCGACCAGGGAGCGGCCGGGGAACTGTTCGCCAACGAGGACGCGGACGCGCTGGCCGCCTCCGCCCTGCGCCTGCTCGGCGACCCCGAGCGCCGCGCCGAACTGCGTGCGAGGGGCAGCGCCCACGTACGGCGCTTCGACTGGTCCACGGTCGGCGCCGACATCCTGTCCGTGTACG
Organism: Streptomyces sp. NPDC059668; assembly: GCF_042734135.1. Taxonomy (NCBI): domain Bacteria; kingdom Bacillati; phylum Actinomycetota; class Actinomycetes; order Kitasatosporales; family Streptomycetaceae; genus Streptomyces; species Streptomyces sp. NPDC059668. The sequence continues at coordinate 130,844 of NZ_JBHWEL010000019.1, forward strand.
AGACGGTGACGGACGGGGCGGCGGCGGTGGCGGCGGACGAACGGACCGGGCTGCGGGCACGGTTCGGGCTGGCCCGGGAGTGAGAGCGGGCGAGGCGGAGGAGCCCCGGACCCCGTCCTCCGCGGCGGACGGTGCGCACGGGGCACGAGGGCGTGAGGGGCGGGTGACCACGCCCGAGTAGCCTTGCGGCCCGTGACCGCAACCTTGATCTGGATCCTCGTCGGCCTCGCGGCGATCGGCCTCTACCTGAGCTGGACCGCGGGGCGCCTCGACCGGCTGCACGCCCGGATCGACGCCGCGCGCGCCGCACTCGACGCGCAGCTGTTGCGCCGCGCCTCGGTCGCCCAGGAGCTGGCGACCTCCGGGGTGCTCGACCCGGCCGCCTCGATCGTGCTGTACGAGGCGGCGCACGCCGCCAGGCAGGCGCAGGAGGAGCAGCGGGAGGTCGCCGAGAGCGAGCTGAGCCAGGCCCTGCGCGCCGTCTTCGGAGAGGTGCAGCAGATGGAGGCGGTGCGGGAGGCCCCCGGCGGGGACGAGGCGGCGACCGAGCTGGCGCAGGCGGTGCGGCGGGTGCCGATGGCCCGGCGGTTCCACAACGACGCGGTGCGGGCGGCGCGGGCGTTGCGGCGGCACCGCAAGGTGCGGTGGTTCCGGCTGGCGGGGCATGCGGCCTTCCCGATGGCCTTCGAAATGGACGACGAGCCACCTACTGCGTTGGCTGACCGGCCCACGAGCTGAGCCACCCGCGGCCTGTCCGTTCCTGGGGGCTGCCGCCCCCAGACCCCCGCTCCGGCCTCAAGGGCCTTGTCCTCAAACGCCGGACGGGCTGGAGGTGCGGGCCTGCGCCGGAGATCTTCAGCC
>NZ_JBHWEL010000020.1:0-11678 GCF_042734135.1 Streptomyces sp. NPDC059668
GCGGGATATGCAACGCTGGCGCGCTGCATAGTGAACGAATTGCGCAAGCGCAATTCGGAATTCCCGCGCAAGCGCGGGAATGAATTCCGCAAGCGGAATTCTAAAAGCAGTAACAATTCGCGCAAGCGCGAATTGTGGGCACCCGCGCAAGCGCGGTTGCCTTGGCTGGCTGTGAGGGGAGGTGCATCGGGTGCGGGTCTGTGTAGGGTTTGGGAATCCCAGCTACCACCGCTGTAACAGGAGTGACGGGGTGTCGGTTTGGCCGGGTGCCGGCTTGACTGTAGTGACGGGCTCCGCTGCGCTCCGCCCGAACCTCTCCCCTGCCCTCGGATCCATCCGGGTGGCCTCCGCTGACGTTCACCAGTATGCAGGGAAACCAGCCATGGGGAGATGGGATTCGGTCGCGTGTCATTCCTGTGACGGGAGTTGACTCGAGGTTGATGCATCAGAGTAGTTGACTGTGTAGAGTCTGGAATCAGACGTTGTACCTCCCGGACCGCGACCGGTGTTCAGGGAGTTTATTGATCACACTCACGATGAATTGGATCTGCTGGTGAATAGTGAATCTCCTTGGACAGCGGAGATCGGGAAGTGGACTCCTGTACACCGAGCCGTGGAAGTCGGCGACTATGAAGCACTCACCGTGCTTCTGGATGCTGGGGCCGATCCGGACGAGATGTGCTTCGGTCTCACGCTGCTCACCCACGCTATAGACGTCGAAGGAGACAGTCATCTTCAGTCGGGCCACCCTTTGAACACAGCTGCCACGGCGATTCTGCTCGCTTACGGCGCCGACCCGCGGCTGCCGACCGAGGACGGACGGCCTCCCCTGCAAGTCGCACAGGACTACGACCATGTACTGGCCGAGCGTCTGCTCCAGCGCCTCCTGACATCCGATCCGGAGCCCGGGCCCGAGGGAAGGAAGAGGACCAGCGGTGAAACTGCGTGACCATCAGGTCGAGGCCGTCGATGCCATCGTGCGCGGTCTCGACGTCCCGCCAGGCGGCATTCCCCTGCACGGCCTGCGTGGGCAGGTGCACGCCGCGTGCGGCACGGGCAAGACCCTCATGGCGGCCGCTGCGGCGCGGCGGATCGTGTCGCGTGGGCGGGTGTTGGTGCTGGTGCCGACACTCGATCTTCTGGCGCAGACGGTGAAGGCGTGGCATGAGGCTGGGCATGCGGGGCCGGCGGTCGCGGTGTGTTCGCTGCAGGACGATCCGGAGTTGTGGAACCTGCGGGTGCGCTCCACCACGAATCCTGTGCAGTTGGCGCTGTGGCACGGTGCGGGGCCGGTGACCATCTATGCGACGTATGCCAGCCTCGGTGTCCTGGCAGAGGCCTTCGAGGGCGCTTACGGCCAGCGTCTTGATCCGGTGGACCTGGCGGTAGTTGATGAAGCCCACAGGACGTCCGGGTCGATGGGTAAGGCGTGGGCGGACATCCACGACCAGACCGTCATCCCGGCGCGCCGGCGGCTGTATCTGACGGCCACGCCGCGGATCTGGCAGGAGCGGCCGGGCTGGGAGGTCGCGGAAGGGGTGCGTGAGGCGTTGCCGCGGGAGATGGCGGCGTCGATGGATGACGAGGCCGTGTTCGGGCCGGTGCTCTACAAGCTCAGCCTGGCGTCGGCCGTCTCGCGCGGGCTGCTGGCGCGGTATCAGATCATCGTCCTGGAACTGCAGGACCCGGTTGTGACGCCCGGGCGGCTGATGGGTGAGGAGCGGGGTTCGGAGGAGGTCCGCGGGCAGCGGATCGGGGCCCTGCAGGCCGCGCTCCTGCACACCATGGCGCAACATGGATTGCAGACGTGCATCACCTTCCACCACCGGACGATAGAGGCGCAGGCGTACGCGGAGGGCCTGGAGCGCGTGGCGGCGAAGCTGCACGCTGACCGGCCTGAGACGTATCCGGGGCGGGTGTGGGCGGACTGGCTGTGCGGCGAACATGCTCCTGTGCATCGGCGGGAGGTCCTGGGCTCGTTCGGGACCACGGCGCAGCGGGCCGTGCTCTCCAACTGCCGCGTTTTGGGCGAGGGCGTGGACATCCGGGCTGTGGACTCCGTTGCCCTTCTGGATCCGAAGGGGGCGCCGCACGACATCGTCCAGGCCATCGGCCGGGCGCTACGCCAAAAGCCGGGTGAAGGGAAACTGGCGTCGTTGATCGTGCCGGTATTTCTCCAGCCGGGCGAAAAGCCGGAGGAAATGTTCACCTCGGGATCGTATAAGCCGTTGGTGAAAGTCCTTGAGGGTCTGCGGGCTCACGACGAAGAGGCCGTCGAGTTGCTGGCTATTCCGCAGGAGCCGCAGAAGGACGTGGCGCAGCCGTCTGAGTACATCGGTCCGCCGCCCGAGGAAGGCGAAGAAGAATCCCGTCTGTTGCTTCGTTTTGCCGCTCCGAGGGATCCCGTCATGGTCGCGGAGTGGGTGTCCTTCAACGTGATCGACACAGAGAAGCAGGACTGGGCACGCGGCTGGGCATCGCTCAAGAAGTTCACTGAGCGTGAGGCGCACGCCCGGGTTCCCTACGGTCACAAGGAGGGCGCGTACCCCCTCGGTCAGTGGATCGCGGAGCAGCGACGGGCTTACGGGGCAGGGCAGATGAGCGGCCTGCGCGCGAAGCGGCTGGAACAGCTGGGCATGGTCTGGTCGCCGGCCGATGAACGGTTCCAGGAGAACCTGGAAGCCGCCAAGGCGTACTACGAGGAGCACTGGACCCTGTGCGCGCCCCGCTCCGCGACCGCGCTGGGCAAGCCGGTAGGGCAGTGGCTTTCCAACCTCCGCCGCCCTGGTGCCCTCGACGGGCACCCTGAGTGGGCGGCTACGTTGGCGGCGGTCGATGCGGACTGGAACCCGGCGTGGCCGGCGGACTGGCAACGCCACTACGCCGCGCTGCACGAGCTCCTCGCCGACGAGCAGAGTCAGGCCGGTCAGACCGAAGTCCTGCCCGGCGTCACCGTCCACGGCATGGACATCGGGAAATGGGTGGCCAAGCAGCGCAAGCCTGCCGTCTGGGCAGCCCTGACGGACCGGCAACGCGAACGCCTGGAACAACTCGGCATCACAACGCTGGCCCCGGAGCGGGTGGATCCAGACGTGCCCGCGGAGCCGTCGACGACGGCCGTGAGCGCCTTCGAGCGGGGCGTAGCGGCCCTCGCGCAGTACAAGGCACGCACCGGCGCACTGACCGTCCCCAGGAGCCACGTAGAGGTGTTGCCGGACGGGACAGAGGTGAAGCTCGGAGTGTGGATCATGAACCAGAAGAGCCGCCGTACCAAGCTCACCCCCGACAAACTCACCACACTCGCCGCGCTCGGACTCGACTGGGCGGCACCACCTCTCGAAGGCTGACCGAGGTCCGTAAAACGACTCACGGAACTCGGACCTGGCAGAGGTGCTCGCTCAGTGTGGGTGATGCTCTTCTCCCGAAGCTCCGCGGGAGTGCGCAGGTCATCCGGCAAGGCTTGATAGCGGGACAGACTGGCGCGTCGCGCGATTCGTCGGTGCAGGTGCGTGAGTCACACTCGCCGGGTGTCGTACGATGCAGTTGACTTCATTCGACTCCACTGGACTCTGTGAAGACGAATCGGAGTGGTTGCTGGCCCGCAACCACTGCGGCACGAAGCGGAGGGCCCGACCACCGGGTGCAACCGGTAACCAGACCCTCCGCGGTACAGCAGTCACCGAGCCCGGCCGTCTAAGCATCGGCCGGGCTCACTGCTGAGCTCAGGCCTTCCGGCGGGGTCACGGGTTCTGGATCAGGACCAGAATGACCGCAGTACATCGATGACCTTTACGAGCACTGGCAGCCAGTCGACGAGTGCCTGACGCCATGTCAGCTCCCGTTCGTAGCAGGTGCAATGCACATGCGGATCCATCTTTCCTCCCCTCAGTAGACCCCAACTGGCCCCGTGAAACAGGGCCTTCGCCCGGAGGGCGAAGCATGTGAGGGGTCTCGTGTGGCGAGGCAGTACGAAGCATAAGCGAACCCGGTGGCTACGAAGACCCGGGGGACCACAACTTCTGGGCCGCTCAAGCAATCCAACCACTAGATGTGGGGATCGACCCGTAAATTCGCCCAGGGCGCGCGTGTCACGGACGCGTTGACATGTATGGGCAGGGGCTGCACGCGGCGTACCGCCCCTGACATGCGGAGACGCTGCGGCCACCGCGGCAGTCAGCCAACCGGCGTCCCGGTGACAGGCATGAGAGCCGTAGGCAGCCAGCGTCAGGCGCGCGAAGGCCACCGGCCGCGAAGTAGTACCAGAATGATCCCTTATGCCAGATAGGTGCAGCTGCGGGGGTACACGCAGACAGATGACTGAGGATGGACATCGCGTTTTTCACTCGAACGTGTGTTTGGCGCAACCTTTCGAAAGCAACTACCGTTGTCCAGCAGGGAGACCATCGAGAGGGGCCGACGTGACCACCACCGCAGACAGTGCCACCATCACTGCCCAGGACCGCTCCCAGGGCCGACTCGAGCCGGTGCATGCGATGAACGAAGCCACGAATCATGAGGGGCCCAAGCGTTCCCTGCCGGGCCGACCTCCAGGCATCCGCGCCGACAGCTCGGGACTGAAGGGTCGGTAGCAGCGTCTTAAGGAACGACTCCATGGAGTCGTCGACGGACAGGATGGAGCAGGCGGAGACCTGCTGGGGCTGCCGGGCCCCGACGTTGAAGACGACGTTGACCGCCTTCACCGACCAGAAGCCAGGAAACGTAACGCCACGCTGCTCGAAGTTGACCGAGCCGTCGCGCCAGTTGGTCATGACAACGTCACGGCGCTCCCACTCCACCTCGTCGTACGGGTGCACGCCGGGGGTGGTATCGATGCGCTCGATGTGCAGCCCCATGGAAGGGCTGCACCAGCAGCGTCCGAACTGATCTTCCTCATGGGCCCTCTTCTCCGAGTGGACTTCGAGGCAGCTTCGACCCCGGCTCGCTGCCCCGTCCTCTTCCCTGAGTTCTACGATGGCGGCCTCGAAGTCCTCGAGCGAGTCGAACGCCCGATAGACGGACGCGAACCGCAGATAGGCGACGAGGTCGAGTTCCTGCAACGGGCCGAGTATGGCCAGCCCCACGTCGTGGGTGGTCAGTTCGGCGCTTCCGGTGGCCCGCACCGCCTCCTCGACCCGCCGGCCACGCGCTAGTTCCGTCTGAACAGGCGCGCCTTCATGGTCGTGAAACGACGGGAGCAGTCGGGGCACTGGCGGCGCCTGCGGATCGACGTCCCGTCATTGGTCGTACGACTGTCGACGACACGACTGCCGGGGTGCCTGCAGAAGGGGCAGCGCACGGCTCCAACCCTTCTTCACGAGTGCCGTCATCGGGTGATCGAGGTCATCAGGGACTCCGTGCAACGACGCGGCTACCCGCCGCCGATGCGGGAGATCGGACAGGCGGTCGGCCTCTCCAGCACCTCCTCGGTCGCACACCAGCTCATGGCACTGGAGCGCAAGGGCTTCCTGCGCCGCGACCCGCACCAACCGCGCGCGTACGAGGTCAGGGGATCCGACCAGTCCTCGGCACAGCCCACCGACACCGCGGGCAAGCCGCGGCTGAGACGTACGTCCCGCTCGTCGGCCGCATCGCCGCCGTAACCCGACCCTCGCCGAGCAGCCTGCGGGAGAAACTGCGCGTCGCGCACGGCTGGCAGCGCACCCTCTGCGACGCAGAGCCTGTCGCGTCCTGACGCCTCGTCTCCAGGCAGGGCGACGAGGCCGGGTGCCGCCCGGCCACCAGGGGAGCGAGATCCGCGTCGGCCTCTTTGATTTCCTGCTGAAGGGCCTGGTAGCGCCTGGCCAAGCGGCGAAGTCCCGTCTTGGCCGCGCAGGACGGGTCCGCGAGATCACCGGTCGGCCGGGTCCGGGCGAGGGTGTCGATCAGCAGACCGGTGGGCAGTCCACGCAGCTTGTCTTGCAGGGCGGAGGGAGCGGTGCCCATCAGAGCGCGGATCTGGTTGATGGTCTGCGTCCTGGCCTTGACCGCGCTCTTGCGGACCACACGCAGAGCACGGATCGCGTCCACGATGCCGTCCCGACTCTTCGGAGTTCCGCTCCCCCGGCCGGACAGGACCGCGGTGGCCGCGGCGTAGGCGTCGATGGGATCGGACTTGCCGTGAGCCCGCCTGGCCCTGCGGTCCGGGCGGCCGACCTCCACGACCGTGATGCCGTTCGTGGTCACGAAACGGGCGAGTTCGGCGCCGTAGGCTCCGGTGCCCTCCATACCGACCGTGATGACTCGCCCTGGGAGTGGAGCCAGGCCAGCAGGTGCTCGTATCCGGCCGAGTTCGTCGCGAAGGACTGCGTGTCCAGGTGACGGCCGACCGAGTCGATCACTGCAGCCTGGTGGACGTCCGTGTGGGTGTCGATACCGCCGATCACCGCTATCTCGGGCGGATGGGACAGCCGCGAAACCCTGGACGCCGCCCTCGTACAGCCGGACGTGGTGGGCGAGGTTGGCGTCGACGTTGCCCGCGACAGCGCCGGCCGATGGCGTCACCCCGTCCGCTGGCACCGCCCTCGCACTGACCTGTCTCCCTCTGACGTCGCGAACAACGCAGGCCGCTGACGTCGTCAATCCAGCGATGGACACTCAGTCAGTCTCATCGTCGATCCAGTCGGATGGCACGAGAGCTTCGTTGGTGTCGTAGCGCCATCGCTGCGTGACGTGAGGACCAAAGGCTGGATGATCCAGGTCAGCGTGCTCCATGACGATGACCTGGAACCGTCCCTCCAACAGCCGCAACGTGTCATGAATAGCCTGGAAGTTGTTCAGCAGCTTGTTCCGGTCATTGGCTCCCAGCACAGCCTCGCCTGAGTGGTCTGGAGGAAAGAACACTTGCGACGGCTGGTCGAGAATCAGTAGACGAGGGACCGGGGCGTGGTGCTCTGTGAACCACTCGTGGAGGCTGAGCATCGCGGCAACGTGGTAGCCAAGGTGGTTCTCGCCACTGCCCATCTCGGGTAGAGGTAGGGGTCCGTCAGCCTTGTCTGCAACGACCGTGAGGCGATTGACGTCGAGCCGAATGGGATTTTCAGAATGCTCGAGGTTGAGCCCTCGCGCCTTGCTGGTGATTTTCTGGCTGATGAGCGACAGGTAACTTGCGATGCGCTCGCTTTGCGTGTCGTCGCTGAGTAGTTCCTCGAGGTCAGCGATCTGGCGGCGCAACTCGTCTCGCCGGTCCTCTACTTGCGGCGTCGCTGAACGGTAGGCAGCCGTGTCCAAGTAGAGGCTGATGCGTCCTTGGACCATGGCGCCGCGTCGTAGGTCGTCGGGTGCCTGCTGCAGAAGGCGCAACCCTGCGTTGACTTCGTTGATCTCTTCCTGGTTTCGGGCGAGCGCTGAACGCAGCTGCTGGAGGCGATCTTCCTCTTGACCGATCAGCCGCTGGATCGCCGGAGTGTCGCTACCGATGACAGCGAGGTCGCCCTCCAGGAAGGCAAGATCGCGTGTGAGGCCAGCCACCGTGGCGTTGGCTGAAGGAAGGTGGCTCTCGCAGACGGGGCAATGTGTCGCTTCGGAGGTTTCGGGGTCCCGGCGCAGCAGGCCCAGGGAGACCAGGCGCGCGCGCTGTTCCGTGGCTTGGCTTGTGAAGTCGTTGTTTTCAGTAAGGGCCCGCTTGAGGTCAGCGATCTTCACCCGGGTCTGGCCGTGGAGGCGACGCAGCTCGTTGCGCTGGGCAGCAAGGATGCTGAGGGGATCTTCGCTGCTGAGCTGCTCAGTTTGGGGATCGGTATGGTTCAGCGCGCGTCGAAGGAGGGCCAGGACGTCGTCCGCCGATGGATCAGGGTCGGTCAGCGGTGGCAGGAGTCGGGCTTCGATGGCCTCAGTAAGTAGGGCACGGGCTTGTCCGGTGGCGGGGTCGAAGTTGCGCGCTGGGGCTAGGGCGGTCTCTAGGTCAGCAAGGTCGCGACGTAGGAGACGCAGGCGATTGCGTCGCAGCGCCTGCTCTGGGTCAACCGCCCCAAGGAAGTAGGGGATGACGCCCCGGATGGTATTCGGGCGCCACTCTTCGCCCTGGGAGTGGAACAGCAGGTCGGGGTTGGCCACCTCATTCTGGGCTTGGAGGCAGAAGAACAACGCATGACGGATGGACGGGGCGATCGTCTGGGCTCGCCCTACGGCCGGCACCCGGACAGTGCGGTCGATGCCGCAGAAGTCACTGAGCATGTCTTTGGCCGCGTCCAGCGGTGTGGCGAAAGTGAGTTCTTCCAGTGGAGGTGGCGGGCTCCCTGGGGCCTGGGAGACGATGCACAACACGGTGCTGCTAGAGGCTTTGCCTTCGGGAGCACGGCGAGCGACGAAGAGCTGCTGTTGGGGCTTGACCAGGGTGACGGCGTAAGCGCTGACGTAGTCACGTACTCTGCCGGCCTTGACGGGGTAGCCGGAACTGGCGAGGCAGTAGTCGATGATTGTCAGCAGGGCACTTTTGCCGCGGCGGGAGTCGCCAGTGACGATGTTGAGTCTGCCGGGTTTGAAAGGCACGGTGCGAACCTGGCCCGACTGCTTGCCGTAGACGGTGACCGCCCGGATTTGAAAGGTCACGGCTTGACTCCTAGGAGGGTCAGGACAGTGCTGAGGCTGCCGGTGCTGGGCAGCCATCGCCCAAGCTGGAGGGCGGCCTTCTGGATGGCGACGTTCTGTTCCGTATCGCCCTTTACGCTCTTGCCAAGCGCACGAGGAACTGCTGTCAATCCCTCGCTGCTGCAGCGGAGGATGCTGCTCTGCAACGCAAAGAGCAGGCCGGGCCGGACGACGGAAGCCAAGGTAGAAGCGTTGCGCGTCATAGCGACGCGCACGGCGTCGTTTTCGTCGAGCCAGCCCATGAGGCCGGTGCCTGTCGTAGCCGGCAGGACAGCACGGATAGAGGGCTGCAGCGCCATGACGGCAGCAGTCACAGCTACTGGCAGTGGACACGGCGCTGCGCACTCCTTGTCGTATCCCTGGACGGCCCGGGTGCACAGCACCGCTGTGAAAGCGGGGCTGTAGAGCGCCCGCTCCTCGCGACTGAGTTCAAGTGCCATCAACGGGCCCCGGCCGGCTCCAAGAGAGCTGCCAGCCGGGCCGTGAAGTCGGGGTGCCAGCCGACACGGAGTTCGTCGGCGAGCATGTGGTACGACCCCTTTGGGATAAACACTTCTTCCAGCCCTGAGCGGATCTGAGCGCGCGCCTCCCGGTCCACCCAACGGTAGATCAGTCTGGCTTCACGCCTCATCTCTTCCTCAGTCGATTCAGGACCAAGATCTTCGCGCATGTCGGCAAAGCGTGCCCGCCACTCTTCAATCAACTTGCGCTCGTACCTGCCGAGCTCTCCCACGCGGAGCAGCTTGTCCTCTGACCAGCGCGACCGCTGGTCAAAGGCTCGAACGTAGTCCCGTACGGCAAGGCCGATACGTTCGGAACCGACACCGATCAAGTCGAGTTGTCGCACGAACGTCTTGTCGGCAGCTTCAGCTGGTCCGGGTTCCCAGTCGGCGATGTCAGGGTCGATCGGCAGGTTGTTGGGCCCGAACTGATGGCGTAGATCGCTGAAGATCTGGTCGAACTCCTCACCAGTGATGGGCGCCCCGCCAGGGGGGCGCATCTGCTCGATGACTCGGTCGTAGAACCAGCCCTCGAGCCGGGTGAGGAAGGGCTTGGCAAGTTCGTGGCCCACCACGAGGGCCGCATGGCCAAGCATCTTCTCGCGAACGTCGTCGATTCTTGGAGCGCCACCAATGACTTCGATCCGCGAGAGCAGGGCGGACTGCCCTACCGCTCCTTCGGCTTCCAGCTCATCGAACGCCTTGAACGCCTTCTGCAACTGGTCGTTCTTGGACGCGTCCCGGGCCGACCGGAGCAGGTCAAGCGCCTTGTCCTCGTCACGGTGCCCGCTGGTTTTAGGCTCTAGGTGGTAGCCCACGCTGCCGACGGGAAGCTCGGCCGTGGTCATGAGGAAGAGTTTGGTCTCAGGGAGATGGATCCGCCCCGTCTTGGCTGCCTCGCACCAGATTCGAAGTGTCTTCCATAGATCGGGAGCGGAGTCGGTCAGGCGGATTCCCTCTGCACGCTGTTTGAGTTGAAGCAGTTCTGTCAGCGACCCGGCATGCTTCTCGATGTCATCGGCGGCCTCGACTGCGACGCTCCACTCAAGTCCGCCTACCCACTCCTCAATGCAGAGTTGCAGTGCCTTGGCGAACTGGTAGAGGTATCCAAGAGCTGAAGCCGTCGCTTCAAACTGATCGTCCTTGGTCGCCATAGCCCTCGCCGCCTTTCTGTCGAACTGGGGGCGATCTTCGCATGTGCGTGACGCTGAGCACATAGACGGTTCCCAATTCGTGACACCCCGACATGGTTCACCACACGCCTTGCCGCACGCAGTGGCTCTTCCGCGCGGCCAACCTTGTCTGGGATGGCTGGGGGGTTGGTTCGTTGTGCGCGAGCGGCAGTGACCTCCTCGCCGACATCGGTATCACTGCCGCCACCGCCTGCACCGTCACAGCCTCCCTCACCGGTCCGGCCCTGGGAGAAACCGGGCTGGCGCAGGCTCGTAGCTACGCGGCCGAGCACGGGAACCTGGCCGTGACCGACCGCACCCGCCACAACGGCCACCCCTTAGGAAGCTGGCTCCTACGCCAACGCGCCGCCGACGGACGCATCCAGCCCTCCCGGATCACCGCGCTCAACGCCCTCGACCCTCACTGGAATCCACCCTGGCCCCTCGCCTGGCAACGCGCCTACCACCGGGCCCGCACCGCCACCAACCGCAACACCCTGACCAGAACCGAACGCCGCTGGATCAGGACACAAACACAACTGTGGGACAGCCTCCACCCCACCCAACAGCACCTCCTAACCCACCTCGGCACCAGATAGGCCGGGCGCTCCTCCAGGCTGCGAGGCGGTGCTCCGCGTACACCAGGGGCTGCCTCGATCGTGGTGGCGAAGGCTTGGACCACGTCCCAGGTGGTCACCGGCATCTGTGGATCAGCGGCGTCGCCGTCGATTCTTGCTGCGCCACCGGAATGCCAGTCCCCTGCTGACGGGATCTACTGGCCAGTGCCCCACGCCCGCGCCTACGCCACGCTGCACGGGCACCTCGCGGTGCTCACCCACTCACGGCCCGGCCGGCGCCAAACCCCGCCCTGCTCCAGGTCGGGCGCGCCCGCTACCCGCACCCGGCAACAAGCCGTGACTTCGATACACGCAGAGGAAGCGCGACGTACGGGATGTGAAGAACAAAGGCCCCAATAACACCCATACGCTATGACCTCACCTCAAAGTTACCCTTACCGGTGTCCTGCGTTTCGCGCCCATACCCTTACCAACGTCTTCAGTTTCTGGGGTATAATCGCTAGACGACGTAAAGGGAAAGAGGTACTGTTGGGCAGGAAAGAACGAGACTTGGCAAAGAGGGCCGAGGAACAGGGCTTCGAGGTCAGGCTCACGAGCAAGGGCCACTACATGGTCAAGAAGGACGGCAAGCCGGTGACGACCATCTCCGGCACCTCGTCCGACCAGCGCGCCCTGAAAAACGCGAAGGCTCAGCTCAAGCGAGCCGGTTTCATCGATAAGTAGCAGGCCAAGGGAAGGTCCGCCGGGTGGCACCCCCGCCGCGCCCAAAACCCCCAAGGCACACAAGGAAGGGTTTTCACAAAAAAATACAAAAGCGGGGGGCAAAGAAATAGAGTTGGGCG
>NZ_JBHWEL010000020.1:11688-113123 GCF_042734135.1 Streptomyces sp. NPDC059668
CCTACCCCCCCCACCAAACCACCTCGCCGCTCCCCTTCTGTCTCGTTTTTTCTTTTTTTTTTTGGCTCTCGTGGTTGGGCGCGGGGGGGCCCCCCCCGGCCCCACCGCAACACCCCCAGGGAACTCAGGAAGGAGTTGTCACAAATCATGCCTCAGGCGTGGAGCATCGAAGTCGAGTTGGGCGTAAGCGACGTCAGCGACGACACCGTTGAGGAGCTGCACGAGCACTTGGCCGACTGCAGCCCCGCCGTCGGCACCGCCCTCAGCGGAAACCTCTCGGTACGGATCTTCATCGAGGCCGGGACCGCCCGGCAGGCCGTGGACACAGCGCTCAAAGAAATCACCGCTGCGGCCAAGCAGGCCGGGATCAACCACACGGTCGTCAGCATCGAACTGGTCACCGAGGAGGAACTGGACCGCAGGCTCGAGGAACCTTCCGTACCCGAACTCGTCGGGGTCTCCGAGATCGCGGCGATGTTCGGTGTCGGCAGACAGCGCGCTGCGCAGGTAGTGCAGCGTGAGGACTTCCCGCCCGTCGTTGCCCGCCTCAAGGCTGGTCCGGTATTTGTGAAGTGGCAGGTCGAAGCTTTCGGAAAGCGGTGGGACCGCCGCGGTGGAAGGCCTGCCAAGCCGGTCGAACTCACAGAGTTGGACCGTGAAGTCCTGACAGCACTCAACGCCACGCACCGCGAGGTCGAAGACTCACAGTCCACGGCCGGGAATCTCGTGCGGGAACACGAAGCACCTTCGGGCTGGGCCTTCGCTGCACTCAGGCCCGGCCGGCTGTGCGCAGCGTTCCCCGCTGGCGATCGGTCAGCCAGAGCCACGATCACACGGCTGGCCAAGGCGCGGCTGGTGTCAGTAGAGACCGAATCAACTCGCGACAACGAAGTCGTGGTCGAGCTTGAACTGACATCAAAGGGTGAGCGGGTAGCCGCCACCCAGTAGTACCCATCCCTTGTACGTCGTCAGGAAGGCCCCCGCAACGCGGGGGCCTTCTGACGTCGTACCCCAGCACCAGCCAACAACACCAAGCCGGCCGCCAGCGACGCGCACGCCGTCACCCGCAACAGCGCAACCGGCACCGGCACCGGCACCTACAGACGTACCGCTACATCCGCAAGAAACCCAAGATCATTCCCGCAGTGGTATGCCTCTGCAATGCTGCTCAGCTTGCGCCATGGGCATACTCGCGGCTTCGGGCCCCGTGTTCCCACCTGCTCCCGCCGCAGCAAAAGGCTTCGTGGGCAGAGGCTGTTCTGTGGCCAGCCGCCCCCTGTGTGCGGAGCGTCCTAAGCGGATGCTGTGCAGCTCAGTTACCGTTTGCGGTCCCGGCCAGACGGTAGGTGAATTCCTTACCGCCCCGTTCAGGTCCTGCACCGCGCTCGCGATGCAAGGCCCCTGCTTCGACGAGCTTCTTGAGCCGGTTGTTGGCGTTGGGCAGCGAGATAGCGAGTTCATCTGCGAGCTGCGCTGCTCTGAAGTCGCCTAGGCGGCGTGCTGCAGTCCAGGCGCCAGCCAGGATGGCGGCATCACCCAGCAGCTCGTGGGTGTCACCGTCGACGGCAATCTGTTTGCGGCGTTCAAGGCAGACGGTGACCCCTTCACGGGTCTCTTCGTTCAGGCCGGTCAGCCACACGCCGCGGGCAGGTAGATCGCCGGCAGCCAGTGAGACGTAGAGCTTGCCGAGAAATTCGTCGACGAAGCTGTTCGTCATCGCTTCGACGCCACCGAAGTCGATGGTCAGCATGGCAACTGGAGCTGCGTCCGTGACTTGCTCTTCCAGGGACCGGCGAGCATCGGCGCCCACGGCCCTGGTAGCGAGAAACGGGCCGTGCTCTTTGACGGGGTAGGCGAGCAACGTTTCACGTTTCTGCGGTTTCATTTAATTCATTGAAGCACAGGTTGATGAGGTGCGATACGACACTCTCAGCCAAGACCACGTTCCTCGTACAGGGATCTGGGCGGGAACACTGTAGGTGACAGCTGCGCCTTTGAGGCGTCCGGCACGCAGCAGGCCGTTGCCGCTGCGCAGTACCAACCTGGTTGCGGCAGTGTCACTGGTGCCGTTCAACAGGTCGGGGAGGCCATTGCCGCGTCTCTCCTGGGTTCCGCTGACGCCGGGCTGAAGCGCGTGCTCCAGAGCTTGGGCGCTGGTGACAAGGGCGCCGTGTTTGGGGTTTTGGTGGAGATGGTCGAGGACGCCCATGCCGGTGTCGCAGACGGCTATCTCGAGGCGCCGGTAGCCGGTGGTCTTGCCGCTGTAGGCCTGGGCCGCGATGAAAGCGCCGCAGGGGCTGGCGCCATGATCGACGGCGTTGTCGATCAGTTCACCGATGCCTTTGAAGACGCGGCGCCCGTTGCGGGGTCCGAGGTGGTAGATCGCCAGGCGTCCGAGGCGCTCACTGATGGGGCCGACCGTCTCTGGCCCCAGGCGGGCGACCTCTAGCAGGTTCAGGGAGCGGTCACTTCGGGTTTCGTCAGGAAGGTTGCCTTCTACCCGCGTGCCGTCGGGCAGTACGGCGATCAGGTCCATGCGCTGGATATAGGAAGTGACGTCCAGGGAGCGGGGCAGGACCAAGGTGGTGGGGGTGTCGTCGGCTGCATAGGCAGATGCGCTGGCGGCCGCGGCCGCCAGGTCCAGGGGGCTGGCGAACAGCAGGCGGCGGGCATCGAGAACGAGCCGGTTGCGATCGATGCGCGCGGTGGGGTTCGTCCGCAGGAGCGGGTGACGGCCCGCGAGTTCGAGTAGCACGGCTCCCCAGGATGCCAGGGGGATGCGCCGAATGGACGATCACCGATCTGGGCGTGTCGCCGATCCCGGCGGCACCTTGTGCTACGGTTTCACTGTCGTCAATGAAACCGAATGGAAGGAAGTCGGCCCATGAGCCACCCCGAACCCCTGGAAGCATCCGGGCACGGACGCAAGTACAAGATCATCGTCAACGCACAGGAGAAGACGGTGCACACGGGCGCTCTCTCGTTCGAGGAGGTCACCCGTCTCGCCTTCGACCCCGTGCCGACGGGGCCCTACGTGCTCATCACCGTGAGCTTCCGCCATGCCGACCAGAAGCCGGACCAGGGCACGCTCGCCGTCGGCCACAGCGTCGAGATCAAGAACGGAACGGTGTTCAATGTCACTGCAACTGACAAGTCGTAGCCCGGACTTGAAGCGGCTTCAGGACGAGGGGTACCGCATCGAGATCCGTTCCGGGTTGCTGCTGATGCACCATGTGCCGTACGTGGACAACCAGCGCACCGTCCGCTACGGGACTCTGGTCTCTCAGCTGTCCTTGGCCGGAGATGCCACGGTGGTCCCGGAGACCCACGTGGTCATGTTCAGTGGTGCCGAGCCCTGCGACCACGAGGGCCGGCCGCTGGAAGCGCTCATCAACAGGCGCGGTCGGCTGACTCCGGGGGCGGGCGTCGACATCGACTACACCTTCTCTCACAAGCCGGCCGCCGGGTACCCGGACTACTACGAGAAGATGGCGACGTATGCCGCCATCCTGGTATCTCAGGCTCAGCAACTGGACCCCGGGGCCACCGCAACGGCCCTCCCCACCGTCGGCACCGATGAGGCGGGACCGTCCGTCTTCCGCTACGCCGACACGGCTTCCAGTCGGGCTGGCATCGGCGGCATCACCCGCCGCCTCGAGGACCTCCGCATCGCCATCGTGGGCTTGGGGGGAACCGGCAGCTACATCCTGGATCTAGTCGCCAAGAGCCCCGTGCGGGAGATCCACCTCTACGATGGGGACAAGTTCCTGCAGCACAACGCGTTCCGCTCCCCCGGCGCGGCCGCGCGTGAGGACCTCGAACAAGCCCCGCCCAAAACCGAGTACTTCGCTGCCGTCTACGGACAGATGCGTCACGGCGTCGTCGCCCACTCCGTCTACGTGGACGCCACAAACGCCGACGACGTATGCACCGCGGACTTCGTCTTCCTGTCCGTAGACGACAACACCGCCCGCCGACTGATCATCGACAAACTGGAGCACCATCAGGTTCCGTTCATCGATGTCGGCATGGGCGTGTACGAGGCGGACGGGCGTCTGTCCGGGCTACTCCGGGTCACCACCAGCACCCCTGCACGCCGTCGGCATGTGCACGAGCAGCAGCGCATCCCCATGGCTGCCGGGGACGTCCCCAACGACTATGGACGCAACATTCAGATCGCCGAGCTCAATGCGCTCAACGCCTGTCTGGCCGTGATCAAGTGGAAGAAGCTGTACGGCTTCTACCACGATCTGGAGCAGGAGATGCACAGCGTCTACCAGATCGACGGGAACGCACTGACGAGCGAGGACACACCGTGAAACAGGTCCGGCTCGCCCACGAGTTCGTCAACTACATCCCCGAAGAACTCCAATCCGGCGTTCTCTACGTTTCCATGCCGTTCACGACCGTCGTGCACCTGTGCTGCTGCGGATGCGGCAGCAAGATCGTCACCCCGCTCAGCCCGGACGACTGGCGCCTGACCTTCAACGGCGCCACCGTCGGCCTCACCCCGTCCATCGGGAACTGGAGCTACCCCTGCCGCTCCCATTACTGGATCCACGACGGCACCGTCCGCTGGGCCCGCCAATGGACACCCAGCCAGGTCCAGGCCGCACGCGCCCGCGCTGGCCAACCTCCCCAGCCCGTTGCCCGAGAGCGTCGTCAGCACACCGCCACCGGCCTCCTGCGGCGCATCCTGCACCAGCTCCGGACGCCAGGGACCTGAGAGCGCGCACGGGCCGCGCACCGCGGGCACCGGAGCGCACGTGAGGGTGTCTCCAATGATCAGCCAGCCGGAGCAAAAGGTCACACACACGGTCGGGGCGTCCATGCGCGCCAACCAGCACGGCGCGTGCTGCCAGCGAGGAACCATGAGATCCATGGCCGACATTGCCGAAGCAAGACGCCAGGGCACCACGGGGGTGCTCCGCATCGCACCGCTGCCCGGGAGGACCCGATCGGTGCTCGATCTCATGGTGCTCTTTCTTGTCGGCCCCGCGCCGGTCACCGGCGTCCTCCGCGACCAGTCCTCGCACAACACTGAGTGCTGTGACCGTGGCCACAGCACGGGGAGGGATAGCATTGCGCCGGCCGTAAAGATGCACACATCGGGTCCGCCGTCGATGAACGGCTGGACGGGCGGGCCCGGTTGGACCGCACCCACTCATTCGGTTCATCCGTAGGGTTCTTCCACCTCGGTCGACGGGGTCCGCCGCAGCCCCCAAATGCATGCCAACTGAAAGTTGTGCCGGGCGATGGCGGCACGTCCCAGTTCCGCCTCCCAGGTCTCCCAGACCACAACAGACGGCTCGCGCCGGGCCTGTTCCTCCATCACCTGACGCAACCGGCGGAAGGCTTCGTGCAGGCTCTCCGCAGCCTCGTTCACCCCCTGCGGACCAAGCAGCTCACACAGTTCGATGTGCGGCCTCAGCGCGGCCAGCACCTCATCCGCCTTCTGCTCCACCAGGAACCACGGAAGGAATCCCTCACCTATTTCGGCCTGGTGTTCCAGCATTTCCTCCCAGCGGTACTGGAAGGCACGCAGATCTTTCACCGCGGCGTCCCAGGCGGGGAACAGAGCCGTGTACGCCTCCTGACGACGTCCACGCAGCCACTGCCCGTGCTCAATGCTCGCCTGGCCCACAGTCTGGCCCCGGTTCGCCCGGTGCTGGAGAAAGGCCAGGCCGAACGTGCTCGTAAGACCCAGCGCAGCAGTAAGGATGATCGGCCACTGATCACTCATGACCAGCATCATCCCGCAGTCGGACACCACCCATCCGGCCCGGACCATCGCACGCTTGAAGACGTCAGCGGGAAGGCATGCCCACTTCGTCGCGTTCGACAGTCCATGCCGCTCATCCGTGACATCGCCCTGGCCGACTACCCAGTGGTGAAGGAACTGCTGTACTCGAACGATCTGGACGACGACAGGGCCTACTGCCCCGACGGCATGGACGTCGTCGCCGCCGAACTCCACGGAAACATCGTCGGGGTTGCCTAGTTCCAGCTCCACGTCGACTTCGGGCACGACGAAGGCCGGGAGACACATCCCGGCATGCAGACGTTCGTCCACACCATGGCAGTCGCCGACGCTATCGCCGCAGTGGAGTCGGCCGGGCACTTCTCACCGAGATCGCCCGCCGCGCCCAGGAAGCCGGCGACACGTTCCCGGGTCGGGTCCCCCCAGGACGGCGACGATGCAACAGACCGAAATGCCTTCTTCCATGCCTGTGGACTCAAGCACTACGGACCCGACACACCGAGCGCGGCGTGGGGCTGTCCGGTCTCAAGAATCCTCGATACGGACGCAGCCGGTTCCCCGTTCCCTCGCCCGACGTCACCGCCGCACTGATGGCGGCACGAGCGCGGCGGCCCCGTCGATGCGCAACTGGCCGAGTGCGCCCCGATCCCCTCGCCCGCCGTCCGGGATCTGTCCCACCCACCCACTTCTTCCTGCTGTGGGGCGTGGACTCGGGGGCGTAGAGGGGATGTCGGCCTCCCCACCGCAGCCCAACCAGCATGGTGACCTGCGGAGTTACGAGCAGACGCGGCAGAGAGCGCGGGCAGTTGTCAGCCAGGTTGTCGGAGGGGATGTCGGCCTGGTCCACAGCGGTGTTGTCGCTTCGTGACCATGGTCGGGACTTCGTGGTGGCGAGCAGCTCCGTGATGATCGGTGGACGCGGGCGGCAGGGACCGGATGCCGTTGGGCGTGCTGGCGCAGTACAGGATGGCCACAACTGAGCAGATGCACCGGGTGATCGGGCTCGAGGTGCGTATCGAGCAGACGCGGCGGCGGCTGGCCCGGCTGCGCGTGGGGGGGGGCTGGTCGACCGCATCACCCTGGCGCGGGCCGGACGTACCCGGGCGTGGTTTCCCACCGCGTACGGCGTGCAACTCGCTGCCGAGTGGCCCGAGATGCGAGGGCACCGGCCCTCCAGGACCGTGTCTGATCCCATCGCTGTACGACTGAAAGCCGGCCACACGCTGACCGTGACCGAGACCGCGCTCGTCTTCCTCGAGGACGCCCGCCGCCGCGGCGACGTGTGCCGGCCGCTGGGCTGGATTCCCGAGGTCCACCATCCGGCCGGGAGCGGCGAGGCCGTCATCCCCGATGCACTCCTGTACTACCGGCACGGTCCCGCCGACGGTGACAACGGGGCGATGCTGGGGCGTTCGTGGAGGCCGACCGGGCCACCATGAGCCCCGAGCGCCCGGCCGCCAAGCTGACCGCGTACGAGCGCTTGTATCGCTACGTTCCCGTGGCCCCGAGGCGTCGGCCGACTGTTCAGGAACCGACGGTTGAGGAGTGGCGGCGGCGCTACCCGCTCTTCCCCCGCGTCCTGTTCGTCCTGGACGGCACTGGACCCGCCGGTGTGGAGAACAGGATCAGCGCCCTGCACGCCGGGGCCGGGCTGCTGGCGCCGTCCCGTTTCCTATACGACGTCCCCGTCCTCGCGGTGCCGCTGGCCGACCTGCTCCAGCGCGGCCCCTCCGCACCCGTGTGGCGCCCCGTCCACGACCCCGGCTGGCGAGTCCGCTGGACGGAGACCGGGCATCGGCAGACCTGATGTACGGCCGCCGCTGACGCGGCACCGGTCTGTACTGCGCTCCGTTGGCAGACGCGCCGTAGTGAAGTAGTCGGCCATCAGGCCGGCGTGTATCCGCCCCTTGTCACCCTGGTCAGCCACGCATCCGAACGCCAGCGGCCGACCCGAAGCAAACGGATGATCCTGGCCGGTGAGGGTGTCCGTAGCGTGACGTAGAGCTGGGCTACGCACGGGTCTGCCTAGGCGGCCCGGGGGTAGCGATCTCCGTGGTGGCCGTCGAAAACCCAGTGGTGTGCTTCGGGGCGTTCGTCGCAGACATCGCAGATGCCGGGGTACAGGACCGCCTCGAAGTAGTTGTGAGCGAAGCCGCCGGGGCCGTCGTAGTCGCGTTGAGCGGCGCTCTGGCACTCCCGGCCGGGCCGGCAGCGGCCGCAGCAGTCGTGACCGAAGATGGTCGGATCTACCTTCTTCGAACACCCCATGTGACTGCACTCGAAGTAGCCGCCTGCGTGGTTGGTCCACCAGCGGGAGACGGGCAGGTCGGAGTCCTCCTCCGCTTCCTCTTCCTCCTCCGGCGCGGAGGACGCAGTGCCGCGGGGGTTGGAGAGGGCGATGAGGATCACTCCGGCCACGGCAACGGCCACGCCGCCGATCACCACACCCGCTTGGCGCACGTGCCCGAGGCTGTTCCATCTGCCCGCGATGCGCTGGCGCAGGGGCCGTTGGCCGTCGCTGCCGTCTGGTTGCGGGTCGGAGGGGCGAGGATCACCACTCTGGGATGCCCGATCGTCCTGCGCAGCCATCTGACGCGCCGTCCTCTCTGCTCTGGGAATCGGAAGTCTAGAGGTGTGCCAGGGACTGCGTCGCACCGCTCCTCCTCCTTCATGCGAGTCCGGTGTGAGCTGGCTACGGCAGGCGCGGCGCGGGCCCAGTCACATCCCATCGCCAGGACGTCCACCCCGTCTGCGAACGGACCGGAGTGTTCCTCAATCATCGTGAGAACCTGGGCGCGGGCATCGTCGACGGCTTGGTGCTCGGTGTCGGTGATGATGCCGAGCCGTCGCACGTGGGCGTACTCGTCTTCGTCCTTCCACGTGAGGCGGCTGAGGTCGGGGGCGACGACCAGGTCCACGGTGAGGTCGAGGGTGTCGAACCCGTCCGGCGTGCGGCGGGCAGGGTGTTCGAAGTTGACGTACCAGTTGCGCATCCCGGCACTCGTGTAGAAGGCGTTGATGCTGAACCACACGGTCGGCGGCTTCCACAGCAGCAGCTCGGTCTCCTGCCACATCCCGGGCGCCAGCTCCCATTCTCCCGTCGCCATCGCGTCGAACGCCTCCGTGCGCACCGACCGGTCGCCGTCGGCGCTGGCACCCACGACAGAAGGTCGGTCGCGGTGTGGGTCTGCAGGCCGCAGGTGACGTGCAGGGAGCGAGTGCCCTGGTCGGCACAGACCGCGTGCCACACCCCGCGCGGCACGTACAGGACGTCGCCGGGCTACCACCACCTGGTCGCCGTCCAGCTGCTGTCGGCCGTGGCTTCGAGGTAGAGGGGGCACGCGGCGCGGGGGCCAGGCTTGTTCAGTTCCCGCCAGGTCTCTTCCAGGAAGCGGCGCAGCTCTGCGGGTTCCTGTGGGTAGCCGTCGGTGTCGAGCAGGTTCTGGGCGCGTAGGAGCGGCCGGTGTTCGTGCGCGGCGAGTGCCTTGGTGACCATGCATTCCTTGCTCCCGAAGTAGTACAGGAGCATGCGGTCACTGGTCCCCAGCGCTCGGGCCAAGGGCGCAGAGACAGGTCCTTCACGCCGTTATCGCGCACGGCCCGGGTGCGGGAGGATGAGATCCATCCCTGTCATCACTACGCCGCCTGCTTCGCCGGCGCCCGCACCAAGTGGCGGCAGAGGCGGAACCAAGGGAAACGATTGAATCACTCCGCCACGGAGCAGACGAACTCCACTGACAGCTGAACCGATCTCCTCGAAGGCGGTAGCGCTGGTGCCCATCGGCGACGCGCGGCACCGTAATACCTTTCAGTAGTCCAGATCCAGGTAGTCAATGTCGTTGATTTCGACATCCGAGAGTCCCAGAGCGCGGGCTCCACCATCCTGGAAATACACTTCCCTGAATCCTTCGGCGATGATTCCGCGCATCTCTTGGTCGCTGGCCCCCTCGTTGCGGGCGTCGAACAGGCGCTGTGCGTACTCCGGCGGGAGATGCACGGTGAGTCGTCGGAAGCGGCCGTCGTCGGTGCTGCCGACCGCGGCGGTGTAGCCGAACCGGGCGCGGGTCTCGACCGTGATGCCGCCGGTGGCGGCGGCCTGGCGGTGCCGGCGCCTGCGCACCAGGGGCTGCCACCGGGCCCGCACCGCGTCATCGATCTTCGCGGCGACATCGGGACGGGCGTGTTTGCGGGCGCCGCGGCGGTAGCGGTTGACGGAGTCGGCGGTCACGCCAATCTCCTGCGCCACGGCTTTCGCGCTGCCGAACTGCTTGATCAGGTAGCCGATCCGGCCCTTGAGGGTCTTCGGGGGTTCCTTGGTGAAGGCTTCCCGGTCGGCCCGCTCGATCGCGTCCTCGATCTCCCCCACCGCGCTACTCCCCTTCGTCCAGGACAGCGTCGCCGCCCTTGATGTGACGGGCCGGGTTGAAGCCCTGCTCCATCAAATCGACCGCCCACAGCATCGACTGCACCCCCTCCAGCTTCGCCAGCCCCGGCGTCGGCCCGAGACGGAACCCGCCCAGCTGCGGCTTCCCAGACGCGTCGTAGTGCAGGAAGTCCAGCGGGCTCTCCCCGGGGCTGGGGTAGACGACACAGTCCGAGAGCACGGCGAGGGGGAACAGGCCCGTCATCCTCGCCATGTTGTTCAGCTTGCGGTGCATGTTCACCCGCGCCTTGGAGATGACCGCGGCGCGGATGTCCGGGCGCCAGGTCGGGCGCTGCATGGCCGGCCACGCCTCGCCCTGTTTGTATGCCTTGCCCTGGGGGCGCTCGCGGAGCTTGCCGACGCCGCCCTTCACCGTGGCCTTGATGGCGGCCAGGACGGCCGCGAGGGCGGGGTCGGTCTGCTTATGCTGCTCCATCGCGGCGAGGAACTGCTCGTCGGTGAGGTCTTTGGTGACGCCGAGGTCGGCGAGGGTATCGACGTAGGCGGTCTTGAGGCGGTCGTGCCACGGGTCCAGATACGCGCCCGTCTCCCGACGCAGGTACGCCTCCAACGGAGCCACGTTGAAGCCGAGTTCCTGGGCGTAGGCCACCGTGTGCGTCTGATACCAAGCCGGGCCGCTCGGGCGGACGCCGGTCGGCGTGAACGGCGAGGGCAGGCGCGGGTCCAGCTCGATGTGGGAGAGGTCCACCAGCCACGAGCCGGGAATCTTCGGGTTGAACTGCGGGGCGTGGAAGTGGTCCGGGGCGGACAGGCCGACCGTGAGCCTGGCGGCGGCCGCGAGGAAGGCGGTGTTGAGGTCCAGACCGACCGCGAACGGCAGCAGGCACTCCTCATCCGAGAGCAGGTCCACCGGCCGCACCCACTGATAGGCCTCCTCGTCGAGGAAACCGCCCGTCCAGCCCGAGTTCACCACCACGGGATGCTCCGCGGTGGCCTCCGGCGGCGCCGGATCCACCGGCTCCGTCCCCAGCGAGCCCGCGTTGTGGCCCGGGATCCAGTTCCCGCTCTCAGCATCCTGCACCGCCTTCGTCGGCGGGCGCAGCGCGGTCATCAGTTCCAGGCCGGAGACGGCCGTGGATCCACGCGGGGTGATGACCCGCGTCGCATACGTGCCCAGGACGCGGGCGATGTCGGCCGGCTCCATCTCCGCAACGCCAGGCCAGGACCGCTCATCGAGGGCGTCCCAGGACAGGACCGCCAGCTGCACACACTGCCGTTCACGGCCCTGTGCTTTGCGGTAGACCCTGGCCCACGGGCCGAAACCCCGCTGTGTGAGCTGCCACTTCGCCTTGAGCACCTGCTTGACGACCGGGTGGTCCTCCGGCAGGCGCAGGGAGCGGCGCTGCTCGTGGCCCTCCAGACGCTCCGGCAGCCCGAGCCTCACCGCGGCCGCGGCAGTGAGGACGATCAGCGGGTCGGAGTCCTTGCCGTACCGGCTCAACTTCGCCGCGCCCAGGCCGGACTCACGCAGCGTCCACTCCACCAACTCCGGCACCGTCGTCGCCGGGCAGTCCAACACGATCTCGTCGACCCCGTACGCGGAGCCGTCCCCGTCCAGGACGGCGAGCGGACCGTGCGGGAACCGCGGATCAGCCGGAGACGCTGCCGCCTTCCGCGCGACCGGGCGCCGCGACGTCACCGAACGGGCAGGACGCGTCGACGTGACCGGCATGGCGGGCGCCTCTACCGGGACCACGGGATCCGCGTCGGGCGCACACGAGTGGTCGGGTGCCTTCGCTGCTTCCGGCTGCGGCACCGCGGTCGGCACCGGGGCCGGGCTGGCGTCTTCGCGGCTCGAGGTCGGTGTGGGTGCGGAGGGCGTTGCGGGTGCGGGATAGCGGTGGGCAAGGCCCTCGAGGAGACGGCGGTAAGCCTCCAGGCGCTCGCCCCTGGGTTCAGCGCGCCCGGCCTCCCACGCGGTAATGCTCGGCACCCGTACACCCAACGCCTGGGCGACAGCAGCCTGCGTCAGGCCCGCTGCCTCCCTCAGCCGGACCCGCTCTGCGGGCACGGGGAGCACGGTGCCCTCGTCGACGGCGGCAAGCAGGGAATCGATCGCGCTGAACAACTGCGGTGGCTCGTCCGTCATCCGTGGTTCGTTCCCGCTCACCGGACACCCTGACGGATCTCTTCGAGCCGCGTCATCAGCCGCTGATAGCGCTGCGAAGCCGCCTGCGAGGAGTTCAGGCCCTGATGCGCGGCAATCTGCCGCCAATCCATACCGCAGCGCCGCGCCTCCATGACCACCTGCGTCTCCAGCCGGTCCAACTCCTCACGCAGGTCCTCGAACAAGCCCAGAGCCGCGCCCACATCGTCCGGCCCCACGCCCGGATCCCGCCCCGAATCGTTCTGCTCACCAGCGGCCGCCAACAGCCGCCCCACCAGCGACGCATCCTGCTCGACACAACGCGCGGCCGTGGTGTCGTCACCAGGGGCGGGAGCCAGCACGGACAGACGGTCACGGGCCTGCTGACGGAGATCACGTGGCATACCGCCACCCTACCGCTCGGCGACAATGAAACAACAATTCATTGTCTGATTGCTCCGAGACCATCCCCGCACGTGCGGGGAGCAGGACCCGTTCGTCACCGTCGGCACCCCCGGTACGGGACCATCCCAGCGCGTGCGGGGAGCAGGCATCCGGCGCCGTCACCGTCACCGCAAGCCCGGGACCATCCCCGCGTGTGCGGAGATGGTCGCTCGCGGCTGTCCCGGTCGATCGAAGGCATGGTCTGCCCCCCGCGCCTGCGGGGATGGTCCCGACGCCAGTCGGGGACGTGCGACGTGCTGGTGCACAGGCCGGAGTCGACGAGGTTGCGGGCGCGGACGGCGAGGCCGGCGATCCGAGTGCGGGACGTTGCGGCGGTCGGAGACATGGGCGCGGACCGTACGAACGGCCCGCGCCTTGCGTCGCGGGCTGCCAGACTCCGCGCTCATGGAGTCCGAAGTCATCACCGCGCTTCTCGGCACGCCTGCGGTCCTCATCACCGCGGCCGCAGCATGGTTCGCAGGCCGGGCGCAGAGCCGAAGCGCTTACCAGGGTCCTGTGGACGCCGTACGCCGGGCTTCCCAGCGCGAGGCCTACGTCGACTTGTATCGGGCTTCCCGCAGGTTCGACGAAGCGTGTAAAGCGGCAGACTGGGCTCACCTGGGTTTGCCCGGTGACCCCGGGCAGAAGCAGCTCACCCAGGAAGTCCTCAACCTGTTGGACCAGATGCATGAGGCGCAGGACGCCCTGCAGCACGCCATGTACATGGTCTGTCTGGAGGGCCCCGACAATCTGGCGGAGATTGCGGTACGCCTCCACAACGCCGCCCAGCAGCGCGGCGGATCGAATACACGGTGGGGGAGAAGCAATCCTCTTCTGAGCGGGAACATCGACACAGACGAAAAGCGCAGCGCTCAATCGGTCGCCAGTTTCGCGTGGAGCAAGGCCGAGATAGAGCTGCTGCCAGCAGTTCGGCGGTACCTGAACGGACGTGGCTCCCTGTAGATGACGCGAGGTGACCGAACAGGCTGCGTCCGGTCGCGCGGAGGCCGAAGTACCGGGCGGACTCGGCGTCGAGGTACTCCCGGCACGCGGTGAGGAACGGCGACCGCGGCCAGTGTCGACCGCAGGCGTTCCGTCCGTCTGCCGTACCGACGGGTCAACCCTGGCAGCTGCTCCGTGAAACCTGCCGGAGGCCGGCAGGGAACGGAATTCAGACAGAACGACTGCTGGCCAGCCAGTCGGCCAGCACCACCAGACTGTGCGTGCACCCGCACCGGGGCTGTATCGCGTTCCCCGCCAGTTACTGTCTTTTGCTCATTTCAAGAGTCGAGCAAGGCCCTCTAGGGCCCGGTGCTGAAGCGCTTTGATGGCGCCCTCGTTCTTGCCCATCACCCGGGCGGTCTCGGCGACCGAGAGTCCCTGCAGGAAGCGCAGGGTGACGCACTCCTGCTGCTGCGCGCTCAAGTGCCGCACAGCGTCGAGGAGCAGCGTGTCCGCGAGTGGCTCCAGGACGGAGTCCTCGGGGCTGCGTTCGACCTCGTTCGCGTCGAGCATCTCGCCCGTGGTCACTTCCAGGCGGAAGCGGCTCGACTTGAAGTGGTCGGCGACCAGGTTGCGGGCGATGGTCACCAGCCAGGCCCCGAAGTCACGGCCCTGCCAGGTGAAGGTGCCGATCCTGCGCAGGGCGCGCAGGAACGTCTCGCTGGTGAGGTCTTCCGCGGTCGCCTTTCCGCCGACGCGGTAGTAGATGTAGCGGTACACGGTGTCGCTGTACTGGTCGTAGAGCCGCCCGAAGGCGTCGGCCTCGCCGGCCTGGGCGCGCTCGACGAGGTCCATCATCCGGGCGCTGTCGCTGTCCGCGGCCGGGCGGCGTGCGGTGGGCGTGGCGTCTTCGTCGGCAGGGCTGGTGGAACCGCTGCCTGTTTCGAAGGTGTTCGGCGGGGGTGCGGCTTGGGCTGAAGGGCCGCGAGATCCGGTCGAGCAGAGGGTGCGGGTCTGTGTCTCGCTGCGGACCGACAGGTCGCCGGTGGAGTGCGCGTTCGTGTGGGCAGGTACAGCCGTTTCAGGGGGAGCTACCACTTCGTCAATAGGGCCGATGTGCTGCGGCGGGTCGGTGTGGCCCAGGAAACGGCGCAGGCGATCGGCGGTTGCGGCCTCGTCGGACCACATCTCCTCGAGTACGCGGTGCGCCTGCCCGAGACGCTCTTCGACGCTCATGTGCATCCCCCTTCCTCTTTGTCCTTGTCTTCGTCCTGGATCTGGGCGAGTTGGGCCAGTGCGCGAGAGACGAGGGATCGTGCCGAGCTGGGGCGTACTCCCATGGCCTCGGCGATCGCGTCGTACGGCAGATCCATGAGCCAGCGCAGCCTCACCGCTTCGCGCTGCTGTCCGGGAAGTCGACGCAACTGCTCCAACACGTCCAGTCGTCGGTCGCAGTCAGCCGTTGCGTCGTCCTGGTGCAGCCGGTCGAAGAGGACCGGGTCGGTCAGATCGCCGAGCATCAGGTGCTCTCTGCAGACTTTGGCGTAGCGTTGCCGAGCCACTTTGAACAGCCATGCGTCCTGCCGGGGATGATCCTGCAGGCTCGGCCAGGAGCGGAACGCTTCCTCCAGGGTCATCTGGGCCGCGTCCTCAAGAAGGCTGTTGCGCGCTCCGAGGGTGTAGAGGTAGCGGCGCAGCCGGGGCTCATAGCGCATGAAGAAGGTCT
Source organism: Streptomyces sp. NPDC059668 (assembly GCF_042734135.1). Taxonomy (NCBI): domain Bacteria; kingdom Bacillati; phylum Actinomycetota; class Actinomycetes; order Kitasatosporales; family Streptomycetaceae; genus Streptomyces; species Streptomyces sp. NPDC059668. Next base: position 27,092 of record NZ_JBHWEL010000020.1, read on the forward strand.
CGAACCCTTCTGGGGGCGGCTTCCCGCAGTCCTCACCTGGCGGAAGTTGCACGGCTGTCACCGAGCGTCCCGCCCGTCAGTGGTAGGTGGCCAACTCGCCGTGTGGACGTCGATGCTGCTCCGCCCGCCCGGGCTGTCCCTTACGACGAGGCGGCTGCCAGGCGGCAGACGCTCCACCAACTCCACCAGCGCGTGACGGCGTTCCCGCTCCGCGCGCATCCTCCTGTGGCCGCGCGCCATGTCCCCCAACAGTTGCCACAGTCCCGCTCGGCCGCCGCGGCGTGTCGTCCATCCCACGGCTGTGGCCACCGCTGCCACGACCGGAACCACTTCGTGTAATTGCCCCATACCCGCCTCCACTGCCTCGGGCCGTTCGGACAGGCCCTCACCACGGAAAAGCGTGGGCAGACCCAAAACGCTGCGTCCGCAGGCGAGTTAGCCGAACCCGGGCAGCACCAGCCGCCCCGCCCGCCCGTCTGTTGCACTGCGGTACCAGGCAGAGCCCGAGCAGCACCAGGGAGCATCCTGCGAAGGCTCGGTTAGGGCCGTGATGTCGGTGAGGAAACGGGCCGGGCTGGAGCGTTTGGTCGTGCGGATGATCCAGAGCGGCACGGCGCGGGCTCGGGTGCGGAAGTGCCACACAACTCAGTACACACCGACGCGGTCCAGGTCGGCCAGCAGCCGTTCCACGTCGGTCGTGAGCGAGCCGTAGACATGCCACGCACCCAACTCTATGAGGGTGCCCCAGCCGATCAGATCGGTCATGGCGTCGTGCCAGGCAAGCGCGTCGTCAATCGCTTCGCGCAGTTGCCCGCCGCGAGCCGTGCCCGATGATCTGAGGACGCCCATTTCGCTGGTGCTGTCCCTGCCGATGGCACTCAGCTCTGCTGCGGCCAACGGCTACGGCTCTGGAAGTACTCCGGAGCCGCGGGTTCCTCCGTGAATTCGAGCAGGCCGCCTACCTTGTCTGCCAGGAGTGCTCGCACCTCGGCTGGTGTGGCGAAGAAGAACTCGCGTCGTTCGTTGACGAAGTTGACGCGGCGTGCGGCGAACGCCTTGTGGAGTTCGGACTCGAGTGTCACGGCGTCCTCGGAGAAGAACATGGCGTGGACGTCGTAGCGGAACGGCACTGAAGCGTCGCCGAGCTCCCGGACACGGTCCATGGGCTCGAGGCGGCGGGTCATGCCGATCTTGACGATGTTCGGGCCGAAAGCACCCAGGTTGGAGATGACGTACACGTAGCCGGCTCGGATGTTCGCGATGCGGTAGTCGTTGGCTGCGATGGCTTTTTCGATGTCGGCAAGTCGGCGGGAGAGCTCCGTGACAGCAGTGTCATCGCCTTTGGCCCTCAGAGAGTCCAGGACGGTGATGTAGTGGGCTCGTTCCTTCTCGAGTCGCTCCTTCTCGGCGGCCAGCTCCTGCTCAGCCCGGCGCTGTTCGCGAAGGAGCTGGCGTTCCTGGCGGGCTCGTTCGCGCTCTTCTTGTGCCTTCATCTGGAAGTCTGCGGTGAGTTCGAGCTCAGTGATGCGTAGAGCGTGGTACTCGGGGTTGATCCGCATCTCCATGATCACTCCCAGCTTCTCGATCGCGGTGACCGCCGACTCCAGGCGCTTCCGCGCGGCGCGCACGTTCCCCGATCGCAGTGAGCGTACGCAGTTGTCGGCCTCCGCGTTGTAGGCCCGCAGCATCAGTTTGGACAGGTCACCGACGAGCTTTCGCCCTCGGGCCAGTGATCCGTCGAAGGTGAACATGTCGGCTGCGAGGATCGCGCGGCCGCTCTTGATGACCTCGTCGATCTGCCCTTCGAGGCTGCGAAGGCGGTCCTTGTAGGCTGCAGCGTTCTCCAGAGGGTGGTGGTAGCGATAGATCCCGACGTCCTGTAGTGCGCGCTGGTCGCTGAGATCGATCACCTGGGCGCCGTCGTGTGCGGTGGCGAGCTCGGCTTCGAGAGCGGCGATGCGGGCCGGCAGCGGCGCAGGGTCAATTCCGTTCGCCGGCTGCGCGGTCGGAGGATCGGCAGGCGTCTGGTCCTGCTTGATCTGAAGGGTTTCCGGCGTCGGGCCGACGGGATCCTCGGGGGCCGGCACGGTAGTGCACACATCGATGCTGTTGTCCGATGCGGAGGCGTCGTCGGTGACGAATAGCTGCCAGCCGGACGGTGGGGCCGGCCAGGTGGGGTCGGGTTTCCATCCCTGTGGAGGTGTCCAGCCCTCGGGCGGCGTGGGCCACCCTGGTGGCGGGTTGAATCGCATCGTCACTGCCCTCGAACCCGGATCCCGCGGCTGGTGTCTGCTGCTACCAGGTCGAAAGGCGACTTCGACAGCGCGGCACCAAGGTGCTCCAACGTGGCCTGCGGGACAACTCTGGCCAGGTCGAATCCGTTGAACGTTTCACGGTCCGCGCCAACGACAGCCAGAGGAACGGTGGCCGGGCGTCCCGTGGCCGGATCGATCGTGTTGACGCCGACCGTCAGAGCGATCGAGTGGATCTTCCCGGCACGGTCGGCCTCGAAGACCTCGTGGAGACTGCGGACGGCGACCTGCCAGACCGCGTTCGCGTACCGCTCTTTCTGCTCGCGGACCGGCAGACTGCTTGAAGCGATCTCGTCTTTCGTCTTCACGTACCGATACGCCTTGACCGAGGGCACAGTTGAGGGCTCTGGAACGCTGACCGTGAGCGTAAGTTCGCGCGACGCGAGACGGAACGCATGGTCGTGCTCGACCGGGAAGACCTCGGGGTAGGCAGAGTTGGACAGGATGATGCCGACGTACTCCTCGATCGCGGACTCCACGTCGAAGGCAAGATCATTGATGAGCTTGGAGAGTTCGGCGTTGCGAACCGATGCTTCTGCCTCGCGCGTTTCGCATTCCTGCCGGTACCTCTCCTCAGCGGCAGCCAGCTGGGCCACACGCTTGGCCTCCTTCCTCTCCCGCCGGGCTACCGCCTCGGTATAGCGCTGGTGGAGAGCGTCCCTGGCACGCTCCCAGTCGCTATGCGCCTCCTCGAAGGCGGCCCTAGACCTCTCCACAGCCTGCTGGTGCCGCTTCTTCCCGCCGAGCACAGCAGAGAGTCCGGTGGGTACAGCAGGCTCCTGATACGCCGGCTCAGGGCCATACTCCGGCTCCGCCACCACGGCCGCAGGAGCAGCCAGGCCGCCAGGCTCGAACGGGGGATGCTCGACCTGCGAGATCTTCAGCGTTTCGAGATCGACGTAGTCGTCCACGTCCAGAGTCCAGGCGAGCAGCCCGTCGATGTCGGCAAGTTCGCTGGCCAGATCCGTATTCCTGGACTCGACCTCGGCCAGCCGGGACTCCACCAGGAGCCGCGCAGCCTCACGCTCCGCGGCTTTCTTCTCCGCAGCCGACGCTCTCCCCGCCGCCGCTTGCGCACGCTGATGTGCTTTCAAGGCCCGTTCGGCCTCGCGTAGCGCTGCAGCATGAGTACGGTGCGTGGCGGCCTCCTGCTGTCGTCGACGCTTCTCCGCTTGCTGCGCCTGGTAGTTCAGCTCCGCGAAGAAACCACGACGTCGGCCCATAACATCCCCCCAGATGACCCGGTGCCGAGAACTCCCGGTACCGAGAACTCAAACTCTCCGTGTCACCGTAGCGACGATCACTGCCACCGGGAAGCTGATCCAGCGTTTGCGCAGGCCAGGCCAATCATCTGCCACGAACCGCTTCTCCCAGCCCGAGCAGTGCACGTCGCGCTGTGCCAGCTTCTGTCCCGTCTTGAAACCGTGCACCACCCGCTCCTCCTTTGCCCCGGCACGGTTGTTCGCCCGCAGTGTCTGAAGGACTACAAGCGCGAGGAGTGCCAGTGCGCTCTGACAGGCAAGTTGCCGTGGTTGTTGGCGCCGGCGCAGCAACGGCCAGGTGACGTGGGTGGCGGCCCATCTGCCGCTCACCCACGCGGCGACACCGCAGGAGAGCGACAAGCACCATGAAGGAACGGATCGCGCGCACGGCACAGCGGCACGGACTGGGTGTGGAGACCGAGGCCCGGTCGGAGGACGGGCGTGTCATCACCGATGTGCTGGTGACCGGGGCAGGCGCCCGCGTCGGATGGGAGGCCCAGTACTCCCCCATCACTGCCCAACACCGTTCGCTGGCGCTCCGTCAAGGCCCGCGAGCGCAACATCGCGCCCTTGTGGGTGACGGCCGATGCCACGTCCGCTCTGATTGACCGCGCTCCCTGGACCCCTGTCGATGACATGCCCTGGCAGCGCGCCTCCCCGCTCACCCTCATTCAGTGATGGGAGAAGCACCGCGAACAGCCTGACGCGCCTGTCGCCGAAGCATTTGCGCCAGTTGGCCCAACCAGGGGCACGACTATGTGACGGCCCATCTCGTGTCTCTTGCAACAGCCCTCAAATGACTCCTCCGTTGGATTCAGACAACGGTGCTGCCCGCCTTCACGTAGCATAGAAAACGCGATGAGCAGATCGCTTCCTTTTCTTCCCGTAACGTGTCGGTGCGGTGCCGCAGAGATGAAGTAATACAGTTCCATGCCAGCCGCGAAGCCCGCTGACTGTTCGAGCAATACTCGCGACGATTGGCACGTTCATTTCCCCAGGCATGCCAGGCAAGTCATTCACTCCACACAGCGGTTACCGCAGCTTGCGGTGGAATCGTCCCGCACTTTCGGCACTCGGCGAGATGCTCTCCTAGGTGCGCCCACGCTATACGGGCTCCTCTTCCGAGGTCTATAGATTCATCATGGGAACCATGCTCCGCGCGTCCCCGTAATGGAGGAAAGGTTCGACTTGCCAGATCCACGGCCTGCGCTTTTTTTCAGCGAGGGCGAAAATAGGCTTATATCACAATGCAGCTCGCTCGCCATCCGTTGAGGCATCCTTCACCACCACCCCGCAATCCGGCTTCGCCATGTACACGAAGACACGCCATGCAACACAAAGCGAAACCAAAGGAGCACAGAAACATACAGGGGGCGCGCACTACGCAGTGCGCGCCCCCTCGCAAGCTCTTTGCGCCCCTCAAATTTCTTCTCACTGACCGTAGCCGGGAGGACCGCTTACCCACACCAGGAGTGAGAATGGCGGCGGCCCGGCTTCAAGATCACTGCCGGACCGTAGATACATGCACGCCTCATTACCGCTGCTCTTCACGGTAGGGCCGGGCATAAACGGGAGCTGAGTGGCGACAGGCTATTGTCATCATCAGCTAGGTCCGGTTGACGGCGGGCCGGGTCACACCACAGAGCGGGTGTGACCCGGTCCGCCGTCAACCGGTAAGGAGGTGACATGTTCTCTGCCCGCGATCCTACGGATCCCAAGGACGGAGATCAGCTCTAGGCGCTGCCCCGCTCGCAACGGGAACAACAGTGCTGTGGAGTCACCAGACGTGGGGCCCCGTGTCAGGCGTTCAGAAATGATGCGGGGTCCTACGTCGTCCGGCAGGTCGCTGCCGCTTCGCACAGGTCCATACCGCCAGCCGCGCCCGCCGTATTGAAGAGGGTACGCACACAGCTTGCACAGTGCCCCTGGTCAGGAGCACTCGACACAGTGAAGTTCCCTCTGTCGTGGCTCGTTCGGCGGATATAAAATGTACCTCGTGGCGAGAGGGGGAGGTTGTGGGGCGGGGCATGGCACGGATGTTCAGCGGCCGGCGACTGCAGGATGCACGCCTGGCCGCGCGTGACGGTCGTGGGATGACGGCCGAGGAGCTTGCTCGCCTCAGCGGAACCAGCAAGCCTCAGATCCTCGCTTACGAGAATGACCTGCGGGTTCCTGAGCCTCCCCGGATCAAGGACCTGGCGCGCGCGTTGGGAGTTTCACCTCTCGCCCTGGCCGACCAGTCCACGATGGCTGATTGGACGCTGGCTTCTTTACGTCGCGCCAGCGGTCTCCGCATTTCCGATGTATGCACAGAACTGCAAATTAAGCCGCATGTTTATCGACGGGTCGAGACCACAGGGTTCACGGGGCAGGACTGCCATGGCGTGACCCCCCGTCTGGCCGCGATGATGAATGTCCTGGTGCAGGATGTCGAGAATGCAATCTCCAACGAAACCCTTTTCCATTCCCGGCTGACGGAGATATCCGCACTGGTAGCCCAGCTCGTGCAAATTTTTGTGCGCCCTGGGAACTTGGATGCACCCGCCGCGGATGAACCCCTCGTACAACAGATCAGCGCCCGTCTGGGGCGTCACGCACTGGCCGTATCGAAGATTCTCGGGCATGAGGTGCGCTCGCTCAGGGAGACACACAGGCGGGCCATGACCGAAATGGCGATCGCTCATTATGGCGCGACTCCCGAGAAGCAGGAGCGGGCGAGCCGGCGAATGCACGCCGAGAATCGCGTACTAGCGAATGCGGAAGCCGTACTTGCACAACGTCTGGACATATTTTTCCGCTCCCAGCTTTCCCCGGAATCGTGGCACTTGCTGACAAAACTGCACCTGCTGCATTCTCACAGGAATTCCAATCCGTCTCTGCTCTGCAGTCCGGATGATATTCGAAGTATCGGCGCGTTCGCCAAGAGCTCCGGAAAAGATGAGCAGACGGTCGCCATCACACCGGAAGGGCAACGGCATTACGGAGCGTTCAAGTCATGGTACGACTTGCAGTATCCGTGGATTCGGAAGCAGAACGAAGCCTACGAGAAGTCATTGCTGTCGGACCGGTCAGAGCTGACGACCCGGTTACAGCAGCGGTTCACCGAGGCGGAGACGGTTCTGTTCAGTTTCGATGGTGTTCTGTGTCGTCTGTTCACCAGTGACGGTCACACCATTACGGGTCATATAGCGCAGGCGGCTCACAATCTGCGGCTGTTCACCGGTCCTGCGGCTCCTGCCGATCCGGTCGCATTACTGCGTTCTGTAGTCGATCAGGGTTCGGCTCAGCAAATCCGTGAGCTGGACGACATACTTGCGGGCTACGAACTGGAGGCGGCACGGCACGCGGTACCGCTGCCCGGGGCTGTGCAGCTTCTGGAATCACTCTCCAAGGGGCCCTGGCGAATGGCTGTGGTGACCGACCACGCCAGCTCGGCGGTCGAGGCATTCTTGTCCCCGCTGCAGACGGGGCGCTCTGCTTGGGCCCTGGAGGTGTTCGGGCGGCCTCGCGATCCTCGGCTGATGAAACCGAACCCGCACGCGGTGGCTCTCGCCGCAAGCCAGTTGGGAGGTGCTCGGTCGCGGACGCTCCTCATCGGAGAGTCTGTGGCGGACGCACTGGCTGCGCGCGCTGCCGGGGTGCGTTTCATCGGGATCGCAGCCACTCGCTCCAGAGCCCGCATGCTCCGCGATGCCGGTGCGACACGCCTTGTCACTACCTTGTCCGAGCTGGCCACAGCCGTGCAGCAGTGCGCAGCTGTGTCAGCCGATACCTCAGTCGAGCTCCCCGCTGTGACGGCCTACGAGCCGGATCGTCCGTCGGCCGATGACTGACCGGGTGGCGTGCATGCGGCTACGGCAGCGGCGGCCTGCCGACTATGGGGGTGATGCGCGCCGAGGGTGTCCGTCATTTCCCGGTGGACGACGCTGAGCAGATAGCGTGCCGGTTCCAGCTGGCCGTTTTCGCGCATCGCACACCCGAGCCGGTAGGCGGTGTGCAGTGTCTGGGGATGCCGGGCGCCGAGTACTCGCTCGCGGACCTGGCGGATGTGCTCATACTCGGCGAGTGCCTCGCCCAGTTGTCCTCGGTCATGGGCTAGGCACGCGAGGTTGTGGCGAGCAGTCAGGGTGCGCGGGTGCTCTTCACCAAGGTGAGTACGACGCCAGGTAAGGACGTGCTGGTACTCGGCGTGTGCTTCGTCGAGACGCCCCAGGTGGTGCAGAACGCGCGCGAGTTCGTGGCGGGCGGTCAGTGTGTGGGCGTGCTCGTTCCCCTGAGTTGTGCGCCGCAGGGCCAGCACTGCGGTGAGTTCGGCCTCCGCCTCGTCGAGGCGTCCCAGGTCGTGCAGAACGCGCCCGAGTTCGTGGCGGGCGGTCAGCGCGTGAGGGTGACGATCGCCCAGCAAGAGCCTGTAGCCGCGTTCCACTTGCCGGTAGGCGAATTCTGCCTGATCGAGTTCTCCGAGCTCGTGCAGGACGCCGGCGAGGTTGTGCTGGACGGAGAGGACGTCCTCGTTGTCCTGACTTTGCCGGCCTTGATGGAGCTCGAGCAGGCGAGCAAATTCATCGCGGGCCGATCGGAGAAGGCCGCGGGCCAGGAGGTAGCGGGCCGCGTTCTCCGAGCTTGCCGCGACGCCTGTTTGCAGCGGCGCGGACAGGTTCGCCAGGGCCTCCTGCTGGCGGATGAGGAAGAGCGGGTGTGGCGCAAGGAGATGCCAGGTCGGCCAATTGTCCGGTTCCTCCGGCAGCCCGGCGTGCTGCAGGGTGCAGGCCTGCCTCAAGAGCTCGGCCGCCAGCGGTAGATGGTGCATCTGGCGGCTTGCGTCACGAATGAGGGGGTGGACCCTCAGCGCGGGCGGCGCCTTGGGGTCGGCGGTCACTGGCGGTACGTCAGCGGGCGTGTCGGCAGCCATGTCGATGAGATGAAGAGCCGCGAGGGCTTTGAGGGTGCGCCACAGGATCCTTCCGTCAATGCCCTGGAAGTCCGGGTACCGGGCCAGCGTGCCGGGGTGCAGCACAGAGATCGGGATAGGCGCCTCGGCGAAAACCGACAGCAGAGCCAGCAGAGGCCGGGCGTAGGTGGCGCCGCGGTGGTGGAGGAGGTCGAGAGAGAGGCGCCATGTGCCAGAGATGGCTTGGGCGGGATTGAGCGCGTCTGCGTGCGGGCCGTCCAGGGCTCGCCTGAGGGCGGCGAAATCGTCGGGGGCATCAGGTTCGCGGAAGGCACGGGGCATGGCGTTCACCTCGGCTAGGTAGGCACCCGCCAGCTTGAGAGCCAGAGGCAGTCCTCCCAGACGTCGAGCGAGACTGCGGGCGGCGGGGCGCGTTCCGGCGTGGGGGCCGGCATGATCCGTCAGGATGCGGGAGGCGTCTTCGTCGCTCAGCGGATATACAGGGTGAAGTGTAGCGACGGTGCCCCAAATACTGGGGGTGCCGTCGCTGGTGGTCACCAGGACGAGTCCGCAGGGGCAGGTGTGTGGACGGGCCCAGCCCGTCCCGGCGGCGAACGATCCGGGCCCGTCGAGAACGGTGGGGTCGTCGGCACCGTCGACGATCATCATCCAGGGGGTTCGGGAACGGCTGAGTGTCTGCCACAGGACATCTACGAGTTCGTGCGCGTGGGTCTGACGGCCGCGCAGACCCAGGCGCCCGGCTAAAGCCCGCAAGCCCTCCTCGAGGGGCTCCGTCCTGCGGGCGCTGAGCCACCATAAGGAAAGCCGTTCGCCGAGGTGCTGTTGCGCTCGATAGGCGGCTTCCAGAGCAATGGCTGTCTTCCCGCAACCGTTGAGACCGTGCAGAACGTGTACCAGACCGTCTGGCAGGCCGCCGAGGTGAACGCGAGTGAGGGTGTCGACCAGTGCCTCTCGGCCTCGCAACGGCAGCAGGGGGTCACGCAGTCCCAGGGGAGCGGACAGGGTCAGCGGGTGACCGGTGGAGGCGCTGCGCAGGATGGTCTGTCTGATATCGATGCGGCCGGCGGCCAGAGCTCCGTTCTGTGCCACGATTTGCGCCTGATGCGGAAGATCACCCTGCGACGGCGCCATCAGGGGCGCTGAGGTGGTAAAGGGGAGCCGATGTTCACCCCGCCTTCGATGTTGACGACAGCGCCAGCCACACCGTTGTCGGCCCGGATACTCATCTCACCGCCAGCCGCTACTCCCCCAGCGTGGGCGACGGGGCCGTAAGCCTGGCGGAAAGTATCGAGGATGGCACCGAGCTCTCGCGCGGCAGCAGTACGAGCGCCATCGTCGGTGATGCCGCTCAAGAATGTTTCGATCCGCGTCTGCCAAATGGCTTCCATTCGGATCCGGTCGGAGGGGGCAGCTCCCGTCAGGGCGGCGCGGGTACGGTCGAGGCGCTCGAGTTCAGCGGTCTCGGTGGCCGGGTCACCGCGCGCGAGCAACCGCGCCAGCGCGGCTTTGACTGTATTCCAGGTGTCGGTGCTCGCTGCCTGGACGACGGCCGCGCCTCCTGCTGCCGCCAGTGCAGCGATCGCGTCGATGCTCATGCTCCCCCTCATGACCGGCGTTCCGCGTGCTGGGCAGCCCGGGTGACTACCCCACCAGGACAACCATTCCTCGGGGAGGCACGGGCCACTCTCAATCTTCGTTGATCGAATTTCCTTTTGAATCATCTGCCTTGGACGTGCGTATCTCTCAATAGCCACAACGGTCAAGGAGTATGGGATGACGTAGCAGTAAACGCGCCAGGGGCCCTGCATCGCTACTGTCGTTCTCACAACACGAAGTGACGGTGCCTTCGAGGGCCGGCACCGACTGCGGATGCCTCTGAAAGGAGAGCTCTCCTTGATCGGTTCACGGCGCGTCGTCGGCAGGACGGCCGCGCAACGGGAGGTAATGCGCCGCCTGTATGAGCTTCACGTGGGACCGCTACGCCTGTTCCTCCTCCTGGAGTGCGCGCCGCTGACCATCGACCCGCTGGATGTCGCTGACCAGGCGTTCTTCCGAGTGTTCGACGAGCGGGGCGAGGCGTTCGGTTTCTGTGACCTACGGAAGGCCGCAGAGGGAATCGTCAATGCGCTCAAGGAAAGTGGAGTCGCTCATTCATATGCCGAGTACCGGCTCGAAGATGTCTTCGACCCGTACTTGACTGAAGATCTTGAACCGGTGCGCCGGGCGCTCCGGGCCATTGACCTGCTCAGCCTTGCCGAGCGGCGTGCGGTGGAAGCCGAATGCCTTCACCTCCTGACCATGGACGGTCTGACCCAGACAGTGGGCGGGGCAGCCTCGACAAGAAGGGTGCAAAAAGCAAAAGGGCTAGCCAAGTTGGCCGCGCAGGAGGTCAACCTGGACGTACTGAAGCCCTTTTTCATGCAAATGGGGAGGAATGCACAATGAGTACTACTACGACGAACGGGTTCGCCGTCACGCTCTACCGCCACTACCGCACGTTGCAGCGGCGGCTGGCCGGCGACGAACATGACCTCGACCAGCGGTTCGACGCAATCATGGCTCGTCTGGACGCGCAGGACCAGCAACGCATCAAACGGTGCAGCCCCTCGCGCCTCTCGCGCTGGGCGGCCGCGGCCACTCGACGCCGGACTCTGGGGGCGGCGCGCGGGGCGCTGGCCGGCGGGGCCGCGATCGCCGTGGCGAAAGTTGCCCACGTGGCCCAGGGGGCTCTCAGCCTTGTCATCGCCATCGCTGCCGGATCCGCTACAGCTGCCATGGTCATTGTGCTCACCGACGTCAGGAACACCAAGAAGCTTCCCCGTCGCCAGCGTCGCGAGCGCGGCGACGTTCCGGCGTCCGCGCCGTGACAAGTCATCCCATGGGTGAGCCGGCAGTAGCAGATGAAGCCGCAAGCCGTACGGGTGAAGGCCGGGAAGTGTCGACGCGAGAAGCATGATCCCTTACCTGCGTGACCATGACCTGCCGTCGTAGGCGTAGGCCGCGGACTGGCTTCGGCGGGTCGGTGACCACGGTCAGTCGCTGCAGCATGCCGTAGTGGCGCCCGTCCGCCTGCCCCTCCCGCCGCCGAGTGCCAGGCAGTCGGTGGGCGGCAAAACTCCCATGGCGGTCGACGGAACTCGCCGCCCAAACCGTGGGTGACGCCTGCGGGGCGGATGAGGGGATGCCGTCAAACGGCAGTTCGTAGGTCACACCCATCGCTCTCAAGATCTCGCGGCTGGCGTCCATGGCTTCGGGGATGGCGGGGGAGCCTGCACGGCGCTGCGGAGCTTTTCCTTCAGGGTTTTCGACGGGGCTTCGTTCTCCTCCTGGAAGTGCATGAGCCGGGCTGTGGTCACTCGTATATGGCACTCGCGGGTCCGTTGCCTGATGAGTACCACCCAGGCCCCGTCCTGAGTGAGGAACGCATGCCGGGACGGTTCGTCGCCGGGCCGGGCGTGCAGCGCGAGGCCTCTCGGTATGAAGTGCAGGGCCGCGTCTTCGGCTGCGGCGGTGGCTTGTTCTTCACCGCCGTCGATGTAGTGCGTGCCTACCAGCATCCACCGGTGCAGCTGCAGTTCTGTGCCGTCGGCGCGTTCGGTCTCTCGGGTGTCCTCTTCGATGAGGACATACCACTCATCAGTCATGGCAGGATCCTAACTTGATCTTCAACGTCTGACGTCGAGTGATACGTCGAATTGATCACCGCAACTGCGGCATACACAGCAGCCTGGTGCCCTTGGACTTGGCCTGCCACATCCTTCGGGACTTCGCGACGGTGTGGCACGGCAGCAGGCTCACCAACGTCGAGCCGCATATCAACGAGATCGCTGGTGCCGGCCTCGCGGAGGCACTGCCGCGCTCGACTGACTGGCCGCCGATCACGACCCGGCCCCTCTCCCGCACCCTGCGCAACCTCTACAGCCTGCTGGAGGAACGGGCCACCGTTGGCGCACATGGTGTGAGTCGTCCTGATCGACCCCGTGCCCGTGGCCGGACACCCAGCCACTGCGGCCGTCAAGCCTGCGGTGGCAGCGGTCAAGGTTCCCTACGTTGTTCTGCGGGACCGGGCGAGCCCTCTTCGTATGGTTGGCCCACCCAGGGGCGTCGGGTGTGGCTTTCAAGGTTCTGCCGTCTGTGGCTTCCATCGATTGGCCGCCCGATGCCCCACGACGACTCGGCTGCCAATTAGGAATTGCGAATGATCGCTCCGTAGGGAATCGACAGCGAGGTCGTCCGTCGGGAGGCACCAGCACACCCCACCGCACGGAGGCACCATGGCCAGGATCTGGGCCGGCATCGACGCAGGCAAGACCCATCACCACTGCGCCGCGATCGACGAGAGCGGCCGTCGGCTGCTGTCCCGGCGCGTCGCCAACGACGAACCCGAACTTCTCCAACTCCGCGCCGACGTCCTGGCCCTGGGCGAGACGGTGACCTGGGGCATCGATCTGGCCGACGGCGGAGCCGCCCTCGCCATCACGCTCCTCCTCAATCACGGCCAGCCGGTGCTTTACCTCTGCGGCCGGGCCATCCACCGGGCCTCCGAGGGCTACCGCGGCGAAGGCAAGACTGACGCCAAAGACGCCGCCGTCATCGCCGATCAGGCTCGTATCCGCCGCGACCTTCACCCCTTACGAGCTGGCGACGAGACGGTCACCGACCTCAAGATTCTCACCGGCCGTCGCATGGACCTGGTCGCCGACCGCACCCGCACCGTCAACCGGCTCCGTGCTCAACTCACCGGCATCTTCCCCGGTCTGGAGCGTGTGCTCGACGTCACCAACGTCGGCCCGCTCGTCTTGCTGTCCGGCTACCAAACGCCGGCCGCCCTCCGCCGGATCGGCCGCAAGAGGCTGGAGACGTGGCTGCGCAACCGCAAGGTCCTCCGCGCCGACCAGCTGGCCGAGGTCGCCTTTGAAGCGGCCGAGCGCCAGCACACCAGCCTGCCGGGCGAGGGACTGACCGCCCGGATGGTGCATACGCTGTCGGCGGAGGTGATGGGCCTCAACCAGCGAGTCGCCGAGATCGACAAGCTCATCGAGGCCCGGTTTCGCGAGCACCACCACTTCGAAGTAATCACCAGCATGCCCGGCCTGGGCATCATCCTCGGTGCCGAGTTCCTGGCCGCCACCGGCGGCGACATGAGCGTCTTTGGCACTCCCGACCGCCTCGCCGGCTTCGGAGGCGTCGCCCCAGCACCACGAGATTCCGGGAAGATCAGCGGCAATCTACGGCGCCCCCAGCGATACAACCGCAGACTCCAACGCGTCTTCTACACCTCTGCCTTGTTCAGCATCCGAACGTGCGAGGAATCCCGGCGGTTCTACGATCGCAAACGTGCCGAGGGTAAGCGTCATACCCAGGTCGTCCTGGCTCTCGCTCGCCGCCGCGTCAACTTCCTCTGGGCCCTTCTGCGCGACGGACGGCGCTACGAGCCGGCTCCGCCGGCAAGGGCTGCCGCATAGGCAGGGACGCGACACGCTGCGCGCGGCCAGTTGGTCTGACCGACCCCGTCAGACCAGGCAAAACTCGTTACCTTCCGGGTCTGCCATCACCACGTGATCCGGCCTGCCCTGCAACTCGTCCTCGCGGACCACGGTCGCGCCCGCAGCGGTCAACCGCTCCACCGCCTCGACCACGCGCGGCCAGCGCACCTCCCACGGGGTTTCACGGCCGCCACCAACTTGCACGTCGATATGCAGCCGGTTCTTCGCCACCTTTGGCTCCGGCACCTTCAGGAAGGACAAGGTGGGGCCCACGCCGTCCGGATCTGAGAGGTACGCCCCGTCATCCCACTCGTCCTCCGGAACCTCATGATGCGAGAACCACTCCTCCCAGCTCCCGAACCCTGCGGGCGCGGGCTTCTCCTCGTAGCCCAACGCCAGCGCCCAGAACGCGGCCAGTTTCGCCGGGTACGCGCAGTCGATCGTCAAGTTCCACTTGGTCGCCATGAGCCCTTCCCAGTCGGATGAACGGACTGTACCGCGCACCTCCGACACATCCTGCCCGCTACCTCAAGCGTGCGCCGCGGCTTGACGAACGGCATTAGGAATCGACGGCAGAGGACAAGAGCGAGGCGGACCGCGGCGCCTCCAGAGCTGGATCGAGCACGACGTCCGTAACGGCGCCGGTCAGGAGGGCGCGGTCTCGGAGATCCGTTGCCATCCATTCGGTCTCGGGGAATCGCTCGAGCAGGGCGGGGAGCGACGGAGCCTGGTGGATGGCGGACGACCAGAGTCGTAGGTGAGCAGTTCGCTGCCTCCGTCTCCGCCGATGATGACGCTCGATGGCGTGCGGCCGGCCGCGAGATGTACGAACGCGCCAAGGAACTCTGCATCCAGATCATGCGCAACGCCCAAGAACAGGGCGTCCCGCGCGACGACGTCACCGCGCAGGACATCGCCTTCGTCATCTGGTCCCGGGCCGGGATCATCCAGGCCACCCGCGCCATCGCCCCCCAGGCCTGGCGCCGCCATTTCCACCTGATGCTCGATGCCTTCCGCCCCCAGGGCGCCCACGAACTGGCCTGCAGTGGGCTGGACTGGGGCAACGGCGCCGCGTCGATGCGTCGCAAATCCGGCCCTACTCGGTACTGGCGCCCCGGTAGGTCCCCACGGTCCTGCGCAGCTCTTGGGCCACTTCGACGCGGTTGAGCCTCTTGGCCTGGGCGTAGCAGGTAACAGCGTCCTGGACAGCGGCGGCAGCTTCGAACCATGTGCGCCGCTGGTCCGCACGGTCGCCGTGGTCGTGCATCTGTTCCAGGTTCCTGCGTTCGCGGTCGGCTGTCCGCTGCAGGGTGATCATCGTTGCGGGCAGCCCGATGCGGTTCTCACCTGCAGGGACGGCTGGCTGGTGCTGCGAGTGCGGGGTGAGGACCGGTTCGGCGAGGACGGCTGTTGTCTCGGCTGCGGGT
Organism: Streptomyces sp. NPDC059668; assembly: GCF_042734135.1. Lineage (NCBI taxonomy): Bacteria > Bacillati > Actinomycetota > Actinomycetes > Kitasatosporales > Streptomycetaceae > Streptomyces > Streptomyces sp. NPDC059668. Next base: position 42,491 of record NZ_JBHWEL010000020.1, read on the forward strand.
GCCGCTGGCTGGGCGGGGAGCGGGTGCTGCGGACGTTCCGTGCTCGGGAGAGCAGGTGGCGCCGACAGGGGCGTGGGGGCGTGCACGTGGCAGGTCGGCCGGTTCAGGCTCGCCCTCACCCTGGCGTGCTGCTGGTCCTCTACCTGGACCGGAGGAAGACGGGTGGGATCGCCGTAGAGGTCCTCCAGGCGGTCCCGGTCGGCGTCGGTGACCCAGAAGCGGTGGACCTTGGTAGCGGTGCGGAACTGGACCGGCACGATGGTGCCCGCGGCGGTGCGGCGGACGAGGTCGTCGAACAGGACGTCGCGCGGCTTCGGGGTGGCGTGGGCCTGGCTGCACCGGCGCACGCCGTCTGGGCAGGGATAGTCGGCGTGGCTGTCGCAGATCCAGAAGTCCAGAGCGCGGAACCCGGAGACGACCCTCAGGTCGCCGGTCCGGGCAATGACGTACGCGGGCAGTCTGTCGCTGCGGGTCCAGTGGGTGTCATTGCGGTCGGCGAACGCTGCTCGGTCGGTGTGCCAGGCTGGGGTGATGCCGTTCTTCTCCGCTTTCGCCGCGCGAGCGCGGACACTGCGCGGCCCGTCACCGCCGACGGCAGACAGTTGCACCTCCCAGCCGATCCGGCGCCCGCCGTCGCCCTCGACCAGGGTGTCGGTCTGGATCCAGCTGCGTCCCACCCGGGTCCGGACCTCGCTGCCACCGCTGAACCCGGCCTCCTCGGCCGTCCGCAGGATGCGTTCCTGGTAGGCCTTGTGCTCATCGCTCATGGGAACGACGTGGCGCTCTTCGTCCTCGCGGCGCTCATGGACCGCTTCGCGCCGGCCGTTGCGCATCCGTAGATGCATCCACGCCACGACACCGGCGTCCTTGCACACTCCCCCGCATTGCAGTTCCCGCTCGGCCACTGGCACGCCCCGCGCCGCCAGCATCCTGTCCATCGCATAGACCGTGCTCCAGAGATCTTCATACTCCGGATGATCGAGATCGTCTTTCGTCAGATCGAGGAAGATCCGCAGCTTTGCGTGCCAGACGACATTGGCCACCCACGACCCGCCTCTCCGAACGGAACACCGTCCAGACAACGGTACGAGGCAGCACTGACATCCGGCAGATACCCGGAACGAACCCAGTCCTGCACGGTGCCGACGCGCGGACCTCTCAGCTCCCTACGCGATGACGAGCCAGCCGCGCCCAGGCGTCCCAACCGTCCGTCAGGCACCAACCCCACCGGTGCAACCGGCGACCGGCCGTGAGCCAGCCTCCGGCCCACCGTCGTCGGTGGTCTCCAGCACGCGACCAGCGAGCGGGCCACCCAGGAGTCGGGCGATCACGGCCGTACCTCTGTCAGGCGGGATCTTCCCGACTCACCCCTTGGTGGAGTTCGGCCCAGGAAGGGCAGCACCAGGGGTGCTGGCCGCTTCCATGTCGGCTCCGGCGGCGGGCTGACGGCAGCGCAGCGGGGCGACCGGCGCGCAACCGGGCTGAGCGCGCCCCGATCCCCGGTTGCGGACGCGCCGTCTCTCCCGTCCGTCCCTTCCTCCTTCACTCCCGCCTGCTGGGCGATCCTGCCCCAGGTTCGCCCAGCAGGGGTACCACCACAGACCCCGGCTGCGCCGGTCCGGCCCGTTCCGCGACCGGCTCCCGGGCAGATGGATCTCCTTCGCGTACACAGGCGCAGCCCTGGCGGAGCTTCGTTGTCGTTCACGTCGATTCGCAGCCAGACAGTTTCCGGGCTGCGGGTTCTCCCAGATCCACCATGGGGGTGCCCTTGAGGCGCGTCACCTTCATCTGTTTTTGGACCGACAGCCCCCCGCCAACGCGCTCCCATCTGATACCTGCCCGGTCGGTGAACGAGAGCTTCTCGACGAACAGGGCAGTGCCTGGGATGGAGTTGTAGTCGGGCAACGGGTCGCCGTTCAGCGCATGGAATTTGGCTTCGCCGTAGAGGAGTTCTGTGCAGGGGCCAAGGTCTCCGTCCATGGTGACAGCCCACATGACTGGGGAAGTGACCTTGTCCGCTACCACGAGCCGCGTTTCGAATATCACCGAGTACACAGGGTCCCGAGACCGGTTCACGATGTGCAGGCGCCGTTTCCCGTGAGCCTCACCTTGTTCCGTCCAAGACGACACGAGCCGTGCCTGTTGCTGAACTTCGTGCTCCGCGTCGTCGCGTGACTGACTGAGCTGGTCCTTTGCCGTCTCCTGGCTCCAGTACGTAGCTACGGCCTGAGCCCACAGCCCTCCGATTGCTGCAACCGCTGCCAGCCCTGTGCCGCCCACTGTGACCACGTGTGCCCACTTCACTCGGCGTACGCGAGTGCCGAACCTCCGCAACCGGGATGCTTCCGAAGCAGGATCGGGATTTGGCGCACGGGGCGCTGGAACTCGCGCCCGAATCCCGTGGATCACGGCTCGCTGGCGTGCCAGGCGTATCCGCTCTCTCCGCTGTGATTGATCGCTCACCGGTCCCCCTCGTTCAACGCCGTACACGCTCGCACAACTCAACGTGACACGTCGCCCACTTATTGATCTTCCCTCTCGCAATGTCGCTACTGGGAAACGACTGCCCTGGCGACGGCTTCGCTGTCCTGCACCTCGAGACGCCTCGGCGGGGCCCTCGTCTCGGCCGTCTCGCTCGGCCACCCTGGACAGTCCCGTCCGGCTCCTGAATTTGGCTGGCTATCGGGCGGCCCCTCCCCTGCGGGTCCGTGCGCGGGAACCTCGGCGGTGCACCGGCGTGGCGCGAAGCCTGGACCCGTTTGATCCTGGCCAGGCCGGACACCCAGCCGGCCCTCGTACGTGCTCTGCCGGCGTGGCCCGCGCTGTGCGCCTGGGGGGATCGCTACAGGAGCGCGCATCCGTCGGTCGTCTCCGCGGTACGCGATGCTCTGGGCACCGACCAGGACGCGTGGAACCGGTTCGCGACCTGCCCGGCAACCAACTCAGGACCGAGTGCCTGGCTGCGCCTCGGTGACCTCCTCGACGCGGCTGCCACAGCAGCACCCTGGCCGAAGCCGCCAGCCAGCCGATAAGCCCTGGTCTTCTCCCGGCGCCGTCTCCGGCGAACGCAGGGATGCGGTCAGGCCGCAGGCTGCCTGGCCGTGGCGGCGCAGCCAGAGGGTGAGGGTGACAACCGTGTCGAGCAGCGCGGCGCGGGCCACGGCGCCGTCCAGGGCGTGCGGGGAACGGCGCGGTGGATGCTCGCGGTGGCGGGCAGGGTGGGCGGGGCTAGGGGGTGGTGGTCGATGCCGCAGGCCCCGTCATCCCGCAGGATCTAGGCGCGGCTGGCCCGATGTCGTGCAGGGCACTGCCCGGTGGAGGGTGGGTGAGAGGTGAGGTCAGCCGACGATGTCGACGCCGAAGCCGCGTGCCAGGTCGGCCAGTTGGTGGTCGTATCCCTGGCCGACCGCGCGGACGCGCCATCCCGGGCCACGCCGATAGATCTCGGCGAGCAGTAGCGTTCGTTCGGTGGTCGCGGCGTCCAGGGTGGCCTGGGTCACGGCTCGCGCGCCGGTTCCCTGGGCGACGGTGATCTCGATGGCTCCGGCATGGGCGAACGTCGCGGGTCCGTCGATGGCGGCGGCGATGACGATTTTGCGGACGGCGTCGGGGAGAGAGGTCAGGTCCATTGTGACGGCTTGTTCACTGGGGCCGTCGGTGGTCAGGCGCACGGTCGTGTCGGGGCTTTCGGGTGCCCCGTAGAAAACGAAGTCCTCGTCACAGGAGACTTGTTCGTCTCCGTCGAGAATGAAGGCGACCACGTCGATCTCGCAGCCTCTCTGATGGTCCCAGGCGGCGGTCACCGTCCATGTTCCGGCGGCGCCGTGTGCGGTCGGGAGGTCGAGAACTCCGCCGCGGGGAAGGACGGTGGCACCGGCGGGGTCGGTCGTTGCCGGCTTTTGGGCGGTGTCCGATGGCGCCGTGAGCGTGGTGAGCCAGTCGGCGTCGTGGACCGGCAGGCCGCGTGCCGTGATGTGGGGCATGCGGCGGTCCCTGTCCCCGTCGGCGAGCAGGACCACGTCCGTGACGCCGGCGGAGAGGTTGACGGCGGCGGCCGCGCCCAGCTCTGCGATGCGGGTGCGCAGCGCCGACGCGTGGTCGTGGGGGCCGCCCAGGACCAGGATCCGGCGTCCGGACAGCGGTGTGGTGGATGTCGGGTGGCCGGTGCGTCGCTGGGCGGGCAGGACCGGTGCTGGCGGTGCCGTGTTCGTGTGGGCGGTACCGGGCTGCACCCTGGCGAGCAGGCCGAGGAAGGTCTCCTCGGTGATCACTGGCACGTCCGCGCTGCGTGCGGCACGGAACTTGGCGCTGTCGGAGTCGGTCTCGTCGGTGACCAGCACGCTGGTGTGACGGCTGACCGAGCCCATCACGTTCAGGCCTGCCGCGACGGAGCGCGCAATGAGTTCTTCCCGTGCGGTGCGCGTGTCGCCGGTGAAGGCGACCTTCATGCCCTGCATCAGCGGGGCTCCGGGGGCGAGCCGGCCGGGGTTGCGGTGCGCACAGGGGGTCTTCGGCACTCTGGGCGGATACCCGGTCCCCTGCTTGGGCGGGCATGCGACCAGCGGCAGGGAGAGGCCCAGTTCTCCCGCCGCAGTCAGGGAGCCTTTCAGGATGCCGGTGAGGACCCGGGCGTCGTCCAGGGCGTCGTGGGCCCGCTGCTGCGGAACTTTGTAGTGGGCGGCCAGTGAGGCCAGTTTCAGATCGTCGGTGGGTGGAGCGACCCGCCGGTTCAGCGCGAGCGTGCACATCCTTTGTGAGACCGGCAGCCAGGAACGGGCCCGGGCGAACTCGTGCGCGAGGAACTCGTAGTCGAACTGGGCGTTGTGCGCGACCATCACTCGACCGGCCAGCAGTGTCCCGATGTGTTCGGCGACCTCCTCGAACACTGGCGCGCCACGCAGTCGCTCTGCCGTGAGGCCGTGGATGTGCACCGGGCCGGGATCGCAGCCAGGGTCCAGTAGCGTGGAGAACTCTTCTACCAGTTCCCCCGCCGTGTCCAACGTCAGTACAGCCACCGACAGAACGCGGTGTTCGTAGGGCCTCAGGCCCGATGTCTCCACGTCCACGACCGCCCACCCGGTAGTTCCGGACACGGCGTTGAACACATCTTCGGAAATCGGCACCCCGTTCATGCCGGTCAGCATCCCTTGTCTCGTCTCACCGCTCAAATCCCTCGGCCACGGCTTCATCCGAGGAGTCGGTGGCCTTCGCAGCGCTGGCTCCTGACGCTCTGGAGCACAGGGCGTGTCACGGAACACGGCGGCCGTGCGGCACGATCCGCGCTGAGTCCGAGGAGTGGATCGGGAGGACATTCACCGCTCGCGGTGCCTGCTGCGGGGTCGGTTCTCCGGTTCGGTGCGAGCGTTCAGTGCAGGACCTGAGCGGTCCGAGCCGACGAGAGCCAGCTGGGGAACTCCTGCAGGAGCCGGTCGTAGAGGAGATTGTCGCGTACGGTGCGCGGGTCACGGCCGGCGTGGAAGAAGCCTGCATTGTCGACGATGCGGTGTCTGGGTACGGCCAGGTCGTCGAGACGGCGGAGGAAGGTGAACTCGTTGTCGTCGGGGTCGCCGAATCCGATGAATTGCCAGAACAGTGGCAGGCGGGCGGCTTTGCACAGGTACCGCTCGGCGGCGGACTTGCTGGTGGGTCCGCCATCGGTCTGGAAGATCACCAGGGCTGGGGCGTCGCTGCCGGAATCCAGGTAGTGGTCGATGACCTCGTCCATGGCCCAGTGGTAGTTCGTCCGCCCCATGTGGCCGAGGTTCTCGTGCAGTTTGTTGATACGGCCGCGGTGACCTCCGAGCCTGAGATCGGTGGATCCGTCGACGTCGGTGGAGAAGAACACCACCGGCACTGTGCCGTCGTCATCGAGGTGCGCGGACAGGGAGAGGACCTGCTCACCGAGATGCTGCATGGTGCCGTCCTTGTAGTAGGGCCGCATCGAGCCGGAGCGGTCGAGCACGAGATACACAGCGGCACGCACTCCCTCGAGACCGTGCGCGCGCACGCTGGATCCGGCCGTCTTGTAGAGGCTCACCAGGTCCGGCGCCTGTGCTTGCATCTTGGTCAGGCTGATCGCCGGCGCCTCGTTCTGTTCTCTGGCCATGGTCGTTGCTCCTGTGTCGCGTAGCACCCTCATTCCTCTCGATCGAGGTGGTGCCCAGGAGGAAAAAGCTCTCCATCGGGCCTTTGATCAGCACACTTCGGGGTGACGGCCCGGCCACCCAGGAGGGGTGGCCGTCGGCGGTGGTGGGCGTCCGCGTCGCCTTCCTGCTCGATCTGGCGCTCCTGGCGCCAGTTCGCAGGTGCTGCTGGCGCCAGTTCGGCGGCTATTCGGCGGCTTCCGTCAGGTGGGCGAAGGTCGATCCCGTGGGGTCTTTGCGGACGTGGAGGCGGTGGGTGATGCGGCGGCGCAGTTCGGGGACGTGGCTGATGACACCGACGGTGCGGTCGTGGGCGCGCAGGGAGTCCAGAACGTCGAGGACCTTGTGGAGGGTGTCTTCGTCGAGGGTGCCGAAGCCTTCGTCGATGAAGAGAGTGTCGAGGGGGTTGCCGCCGGCTTCGTGGGTGACGACGTCGGCGAGTCCGAGAGCGAGGGACAGGGAGGCGAAGAAGGATTCGCCTCCGGAGAGGGTGTCGGTCTTGCGTGGGCGGCCGGTCCAGGAGTCGGTGATCTCAAGGCCCAGGCCGGAGCGGGCGCCGCGGGCCGCTTGGTGGTCGGAGTGGGAGAGGGTGTAGCGGCCTTCGGACATCAGCTGCAGGCGGGTGTTGGCGGCGGTGACGACTTCTTCCAGGCGGGCGGCCAGGACGTAGGCCTCGAGTTGCATGCGTACCCGGGCGCTGGGTGAGTTGCCGGTGACGAGTTCGGCCAGGTGGCGGGCGGTGAGGTGGGTCTGCTCGAGCGGTTCCAGGCGTTGGACAGCGGCATCGAGGTCGGTGGCGAGGGTGGTGAGGGCCTGGCTGCGGGTGTGAGCGGAGCTTGCGGCGGCGGCCGCTTCGGCGTGCTGGTCGTCCGCGGCAGCCCGTGCAGCCGTGGCTGCGGCGAGGTCGGCGGCGGGTTGGGCGGCGGCCTGCTGCAGTTTCGGATTGTCGAGGACGGCGGTGTGCGCGGCGCAGGCCTCGCGCCACTGGGTGATCTCTTCTTCGATGGCGCGCAGGTCTTCGTCTCCGAGGAGGGCCTGTTGGGCGAGCGCCAGGGTGTCAAAGCCCTGGCCTTTGGCGGCGCGGGTGGCCTGTTCGGTGCGGTGTGTGAGGGTCTGGAGGGCAGCCGTCAGGCTGCGGGAGGCCTCGGCGGCTTCTTCGAGGCGGTTGGCGGTTCGGGTGAGTTCGTCGGCGTGGGCGGTGACGGTGGGATGAGTGCCGCGGGCTGCGGTGAGTTTGGCCGTCAGTTCGGTGAACTGGTGGGTGAGGGAGTCGTAGTGGGCGTTGCGGGCGGACAGGCCGGCCGTTGAGGTGCTGTGCTGCTGGGTCTGGGCGGTGTGCTCGCTGTCGAGGGTGAGGAGTTCTTCTTGGACGGTGCCCTGGTCGCCAGCGCGGTTCAGGGCGTCGGTCAGCTCGGCGGTGAGCGTGGTGTGCTGGCTCTGGAGGTCGGTCAGGGGGGTGTCGCCGGCTTCGCCGGTGGCTGTGGCTGCCTGTTCGCGGAGCCCGTGGAGGGCGGCGGCGGCATCTTCCTGCGTGGCCTTGGCCTGCTCGTGGAGGGCTTCCGCGTCCTGTTCGTCCTGGCGTGTGGGCTGCCCGTCCTGGGGGGCGGCGGGCGCCGGGTGGGTGCAGGATCCGCAGACCGGGCAGGGCGTGTCGTCGGTGAGGGTGGCGGCGAGTTCGGCGGCCATACCGTCGGTGCGCCGGCGGCGGATGGTGAGGTAGTCCTGGCCGGTCTGGCCGACGGCGGTTTGGGCTGTGGCCAGTTGCTGTTCGGCTGTGGCGATCTTGGCTAGGTGGGTGTCGCGGCGGCTGGCGGCTTCGAGGCGGGTCTTGAGGCTGTCCAGGGCGCTCTGGTGGCGGCGGGCTTCTTCTTCAGCTTGGCGGGCGGCATCGCGTCGGGCTTCGAGGGTGCGGCGCAGGGTGGGTTCTGCTTGGAGCCAGTCCTGGGCGGTGCGTTGCTGGGCGGCGAAGTCCTGCCGTTCGGCGTCGGTGCGCTCCAGCTCGGTGGTCAGCCGGCGGACGGTGTCTTCTTCGGGGACGAGGGCGGCCAGGACGGCAGCTTCGGCGCGATGGGACTGCTCGGCGGTTTCCAGCTGGCCGACGTCCAGGTCCTTGTGCTCGGACAGCAGGTGCTCGCGGGCGGTGCGTTCGGCGTTCTGGGCGCGGGTGTGGTCGTCTGCAGCGGTGTCCGCGGCGTGCAGCTGCGGTGCTGCCTGCTGGGCGCGGCGTGCCTGGTCGCGTTGCTGGACCAGCTCGTCCTGGTGCGGTGCCTGTTCCTGCAGCTGGTCGAGCTGCTGGCGGGCGCTCGTGTAGCTGGCTTGCTGCTGGTGGAGTTCGCGGGCGGCTGCTTCGAGGTTCTGCTGTCCGGCCAGGTTCTCTTTGGCCGTTGTGGCTGCTTGGAGTGCGCGGGCGTGGGCGGTGTGGCTGGCTTGGAGGAGGTCTTGGGCCCAGGCGCGGGCGGGCTTGGTGAGGGTGTGCGGGTCGTCGGGGGTGGGTGCGGCGCATTGGGTTGTCAGGTCGTCTCCGGCGGCCTGGTGGATGCGTTCGGCCAGGCGCAGCACGTCGGCGCGGGCAGCGTCGCGGTTCTTCTCGGTGGTGCGGCTGTGGTCGTTCAGCCAGCGCTCGATGAAGGAGAAGCGGCCGGTGCGGAAGAGTCTGCCAAGGAGTTCTCGCCGTCCGTGGGCGTCGGCGTGGAGGAACTTGGTGAAGTCGTTTTGCGGCAGCAGGACGACCTGGCAGAACTGGTCCCGGCTCATGCCCAGCAGGTCGGTGACCTCGAGGGCTGCCTCCTGGTGGGACTTGCTGGAAGGTTCCCAGTGGCCCTGGCCGTCGGCGTCGACGGCCCATTCGCTGAGGCGGGTCTCTGGCTTCTGGGAGGTGTCGCCTTCGCCGGATCGCTTGGGGCGCATCTGGGCGGGGATTCGGTCGATGCGCAGGCGGCGGCCGGCGAGGGTGACCTCAAGGGTGACTTCGGTCAGGAGGCCGGCGGGAGCGTGGTGGCTGCGCAGCAGCAGGTCGCGGTCGCCCGGTGGTTTGCCGTAGAGGGCGAAGCAGATGGCGGCGAAGACGGTGCTCTTGCCCGCTCCGGTGTCGCCGTGCAGGAGGAAAAGACCGTCGGCGGACAGGGAGTCGAAGTCGATGGTGTGTGTGCCGGCGAAGGGTCCGAACGCCTGCAGGGTCAGGTTGTGCAGGCGCATGTCAGACGGTTTCCTTCTGCTGCTCGTTCAGGCGAGATGCTTCGACAGCCTGCTGGAGCAGGTGGTGTTCGTCCGGAGTGGGGTCGGTGCCGCGCATGCTGGTGATGAAGTCGCTGGTGATGTCGAGGTCGCCGCGGCCACGAATGCGTTCGCTGTAGGTGGGGGTGTCTGTGGCCTGGCCGGGGATGAAAACGGGCCGGTGCTTGAGGCTGGCGGTGTGGGGGAAGCGGCGGCGCAGACGGGCCATGGCCTCGAAGGGCAGGGCGGTGTCGGTGAGGGTGACTTCGAGCCAGGCGTCTTCCAGCGGTTCGTGATCGGGGCTGGTCAGGAGATCATCGATGAAACCGGTCACGCGTTCCAGGCGCAGCGGCACGGGGCAGGGCCGGCGGGTGAGGGCGGGAACGGCATCGGCGGCAAGGTCGACCAGGGTGATCGACTTGGTGTGGCGGGCTTCGGAGAAGGAGTAGGCCAGCGGGGAGCCGCTGTAGTGGATGCGGTCGGTGACGCGCTGGGGGCCGTGGAGGTGCCCCAGGGCCACGTAGTCGATCCCCTCGAAGACGTCGGCACCCACGTGGGCGACACCGCCCACGGCGATTTCGCGTTCGCTCTCGGCCTCCTGGCTCTCCTCGCGTTCCTCGGGCTGCCCGGTGCCGGAGGTGACGAAGGCGTGTGCGAGGACCACGGACCGGGTGCCGGCCGGCTGGTTGTTGGTGAGGTCGGCGTGGATACGGTCCAGGGCCGCGGTGAGCACGGCGCGGTGGGAGACGGCTTCGGCTTCCAGGCGGTCGCGGACCATCGACGGTTCGAGGTAGGGGATGCCGTACACGGCCACGGGACCGTCGGCGTCTTCGAGGAGGACGGGGACGTCGCAGGTGTCGGGGTCGGTCCTCAAGTGGATGCCGGCTCGGGCGAGGAGGCCGGATCCGACGCCGAGGCGGTGCGCGGAGTCGTGGTTTCCGCTGATCATGATGATCGGCACATTGAGGTCGGCGAGTTGATGCAGAGCACGGTTGAACAGGCGTACGGCATCCAGGCTGGGGATGGCCCGGTCGTAGATGTCGCCTGCGACGAGAATCGCATCGGCGCCTTCGGTTCGGGCGGTGTCGACCAGGTGATCGAGGAAGGCCCCCTGGGCAGGGATCAGGTCTTCTGTGTGGAACCGGCGGCCCAGGTGCCAGTCCGAAGTGTGCAGAAACCGCATGAGCACAGACCGTAACCACAGAGACAGTAGCTGTGGGCGGTTTTCCTGATAAACGCGATCATTGATGGGAGTCTGAGAAGCATGCGCCCTCTCCGCCGTTGGACGGCAGAGGTGCGGGCGGGCGGCAACTGAACGCTGTTATGAGGGAGTCAGCTGCCCCGCTGTGTGCGGGGCGGTTTCAGGGCATGCGGCGGAACAGGGGTTTGAGGAGTGGCGGCGGCAGCTCAGGAGCTCTGGCGGGCGCGAACGCGGCGACGAGGGCGCAAGGGGTGATGACAGTCTCGCCGGGCTCCGTCATGTGGAATCGCTTGAACGGGCCCATTCGGTGCGCGGACGGAGGCGGTATGTGGGGGTGACCGCACGGGCGGCCCGGTAGCATCACCTCTCGCTTCGGCTGATAGATGCCGTTGACTGCCAGGAGAAGCCGTTGAGCCGTATCCAGCCGTTGCAGCAAAACGATCCGCGTTCCCTGGGGCCCTACCGCTTCGTGGGACGGCTCGGATCCGGCGGCATGGGCACTGTGTATGCCGGACTCGATCCCGCGGGAGAGCGAATGGCCGTCAAGGTCGTGCATCCCGCACAGGCCGCCGACGATCAGTTCCGTGCCCGCTTCAGGCGAGAGGTCTTGCTCTCTCAACGCGTCATGGGTCCTTGTCTGGTCCCAGTCCGTGACGCGGACACCGAGGCAGCTGCTCCGTGGCTGGCTACGCCCTTCGTCCCCGGCCCCACCCTCGACCAGCAGGTGAACACCGAAGGCCCTTTGACCGGTGCCCGGCTGTACACAGTGGCAGCCGGAACCGCCGCCGCACTCGCTGCAATCCACGCGGCAGGCATCGTCCACCGGGACGTGAAACCGCAGAACGTCATTCTGGCGCCCTTCGGGCCGCAGGTACTGGACTTCGGCATCGCCCACGCCCTGGACGGCACCTCCGTCACCCGCACCGGCATCATGACCGGCACACCGGGCTGGATCAGTCCCGAGCACTACCGCACCGGCGCCGTCGGTCCCCACGGAGATGTCTTCGCCTGGGGAGCCCTCCTCGCCTACACCGCAACCGGCCGCCTCCCGTTCGGTACCGGCGCCGCAGATGCCGTGGCTTTCCGCGTGCTGTCTGCCGAACCCGACCTCGACGGCATCCCGGCCGATCTGCGGCACCTCGTCGAGCGTGCGATGGCCAAGGAACCTTCCGAGCGGCCCTCTGCCGCCGAACTCACCGGTAAGTGCACCGAGTTGCTTGCCGCCCAGGCAACAGCGGTTCTCTCCACCGCTGGTCCCCAGCCCACACTCATAGCCGACCTGGTCGGCCTGCACTGGGATCTGGTACCCGACGACGAACCCGCATGGCCCACGCCCAGCCGGCGCAGCAGACGCACACGGCTGTATCTGGCCGTCACCGCAGCAGCTGCCGTGCTGGGCAGCATTGGCGGCGCTTTCGCCGCCCACCAGTCTTCCGGCACGCCTCAAGGCCGGGCTCCTGCACCGAGCAGCCAGGCATACACAGCTGCAACCGCCAGCGTCACGCCACAGACCGGCCGGCCAGATTACTCTGCTGCGTCTGCCTCGGCCACGCCCACAACCTCGCCCAGCCCGCAACGCGCAGCCGCCCCCTCCCCCGCCTACACCCGCAGCGATACCTCGCAGCCCACCGTCGACGAATGGACCGATGCCCGAGTCCCGGCCACACCCGCCGAGAAGACAGCCGCCCAGCACCTGATCAAAGATGCCGCCCCCGTACTTCAGGGGCAGCAGTACATGGGCGACTCCGTGACCGTGACCTTCAACCCCCAGGCGCAGACGATGTTCGTCACCTTCGGACCCGGTGTCTACCCGGAGGGGCAGGACTACAAGGACGACATCAACTGGACCGACACGGTTCGCGGCCTGATGTTCGGCAGTTGCTCCGAAGCCCAGCAGGACTTCCACAGCGACACCGCTTGGCCGTATGGCCGCACCGCCATCGTCTACCGCGAGTCCATGGCCAGCCCGCTCATCGCCGATTTCCGCGACGTTACCCACATCGACAGCTGCCGCGTGTAGCGCATCCATGACTTCGGCGAGGATCGCAGGGCCACTGGTCCAAGGCACCTGGGCGGTGATTGCGCCCCGACCCCGTTGCGTACCGGGGTCTCGTCAAGGAACCTCCCACGGACGTCAGGCGTTGCCTGTCGCGATGCCGTCAGCCGCCGAACTCCCGTGCCTCATCGGCAGCCGGTCCCACGGCGCCGATCTTCATAAGGCGGCTGGCGATGGCTCCCTCGTTCCGGCCGAACTCCTGTGCCAGTTGGGCCAGTAGCGCCCCCTGTACGCAGCGCGCGGCGAGATCCTGTTCGTCTTGGGCGGTCCAGGGCGTGTACGCGTTGGGGTGGGTCTTGCGTTTCTCCTCCACCGTGTAGGCCTTGGGCTGCTTCGGCGTTGTTTCGGTGGGCTGGGTGGGAACGAGGTCGGCAGGGTAGGGGGCGAGTTTGAGTCCGTGGAGCTTCCAGCGGATGGAGTTCTCGCTTCGCCCGAGGTCAGAGGCCATTTGTTGGAGACTGGTGCCTGAGCGGTGGGCGTCCCGCAGATGCTGCTCGGCTTCGGTCGTCCACGCGGCCCCCGGGTGGGCGGCTTTTCTTTTCACGCTGGCCGCAGTGGTGGCCGGGGGCTGAGGGCTGGGCAGTTCGGGGGTGGGGCAGGCACTTGCTGCGGCGGTGATGAGGCGGCCGATGTCGCTGAGGTCGCGGGGGTCCAGTTCGCCGGTGAGCTCGCCGTGGATGATGCCGTCGGACGAGCAGACAAGGATGGTCAGTTCCATCCTGCCGTCGTGTGCTGGCTGCGCGGTCAGGCAGTAGCGGCGGTGCGGGTCGCCGAATTCCAGCTTCACGCCGGGCACAGCGGGACGGGGGCGCGGCTGGGCCGGGAGGCTGGTCGGGGCAGGGGGCAGCCGGTAGGCGGGGGCCAGCAGCTCGTGTACACGCCAGGACGCCGGCACGCTCTCACCGTCGTCGAGTCGGTAGGAGGCCTGGCTGGCCTCTACGTCGCAGGCCGCGTAGAGGACCTGGAGCCTCTGGCCGGCGAACAGACAGGTCTGTTTTTGTGGCCCGTGCGGGATGGTCAGGGTACCTGCACGGGGTACGGGCTCGAGGATGACGGCGTCCGGGTCGCCGTGCCAGGAGCCGTCTTCGTCACGGAAGGCGTAGATGATGGTCAACCGTGGGTCCTTTCGTGGGGAGATCGGTTCGCCTGGGCAAGGTGTGCCGTCCTCGCCCCCGAAGAGCGGTCTGCGTCGTGCGCCGCAGCGTGTGCCTTCGAGTCCGGAACGCTCGCTTCCTGCCTGGCAAGGAGGTGGTCGAGGACTGCGTCGTGTTCCTGGTAGACGATGCGGCCACCTGCGTGCAGGGCTCGGCCCAACTCTGTGCTGCTGTGGGCGGGTGGCAGTGCGCCGATAGGGACGGTTGAGGGTGCACTTCCCGTTGCGCGGACGATGACGGCGTCCATGGCCACGAGTTCGGCGCCGTAGAGCTGGCGCGCTGTGGCGGCGATCTGGAGGCCTGCGGTGTCGAGGTCGCAGGCGTAGCGCGGTGGGGCGCCTTGGTCCAGGGCGAGTTGGAAGCACCGCATCCGCGGCCTCGACACACCCATCCCCCTCGCCGGTATCCGCCCGCCTGTGGGCGGGCCCTCCCCCGACTGCGAACTCCGGCACGTATTCGGTCCACAGCAGTTCGGACAGCAACGCCTTTGACGCTATCCACCGCCACTGACAACGGCACCGGAATCTGATGCGGGCAGAGCCTGTTGAGGGAGCATCACCTGTCTGAATGCAATGTGTTCTTCCGTTCACAGCCGGCGAGAGCCCTGAAGGGTGAACGGGGCGCGGTCACGCTTCGGTACGACCGCACCATCTGCGGTGACCTGGGAACTTCCACACCTCGGCGGCTCCGTCACCCCTGGCGAGGTCTGAGTGCATGCCTGTCTGAAGCGGGTTCCGGAATCCGTGGAGCGCTTCCGAACAAGCCAATAATTCCGCTACCTGCAAGAATGTGAACTCCAGTTCTAATTCTCTCGGTGTGCGTCTCAACCGCGCCCGGAAGATAAAGGGGATTCGAGCAGCAGCGCCATCGGCGCCCGGCGCCCGCTCCGGGACGCTCAAGGAGCCGAAGTGCCGTTCCTTGCCGGGTGTGAAGCCTCTTGCAGGCCACCGGATCCGCTGGGCGGAACCTGCATCCGCGGCAGCGAACGCGCTGCCCGTGCTCCAGCGAGCAGGGGCAGGGATCAATGTGGATCTCGGTGGCCCCGCGCTCAGCCCGTGCCCTGTTCTTTGTCAGTCTCCGTCAAGCCCTGCACCGCGCCGGAGACGCGGCGGGTCCCCGAAACGGCGCCGCCCATGGTCCGGGGCGAACACACCGCATCAGGGCGCGCCTGGCTTCTGGGGACTGGAACGGATCAGATCGCCGCTTCGGCCCGCAGCGTTGCCGCCTCGGCGATCGGCCTGCTGGTCCTGTTCAGCTGAATCTGCGCCGGGATCCGGGACGCCACGACGTGGCGGATGTTGCGGTACGCGTCCCTGCGGCGATCACCGGATCCCGGCTCCGAGCGGACAGGGCACCTCACCGGTACGCGGTCGGCCCGGATTCCGTCTGCTGTCCCCTCATCATGCGTGCATGATCACGCCGAGTTTCGCGGGCGAGGCGCCGAAGCCGCCCCGAGCTCGGGGCCGGCCTCAGTCGTGGCGGCGTTGCTGCCACAACGGCATCATGCCCGCACGCGTCTCCTGCGGTGCTGGCGTGCGCTCGAACGTCATCGGGTGCGTGCGGTGGACGCAGTCGACGCCGTAGCGGTGCAGCAGCTCCAGATCACGGTCGGCGGGGCGGTCCGGGAAGAGCGCCGACAGCCGTATCGCCGGGTCGGGCGTGTGGGGGGCGTAGTCCAGCAGCTGTGCCAGGGCCTCCCGCACGAACCGGCGGCTGCTGGCGCGTTTGGCCTCCACGACCTCGCTGCCCTCGGGCAGGGCCAGATGCAGGTCGGTGATCCCGGCGGGGGTGCGCAGTCGCTTCGGCCGGTCGATGCCCAGGAAGCCGACGTACTCCTGCACCAGGAACGCCTCTGTGCGGTGGACGACCAGTTCGCGCTCCTCGAGCCGGTAGCGGGTGCTCGGTGTGCGCAGGGCTTCGCCGTCGACGATGTCGGTGTGGGTGCGCAGGGCGCGGGCGAGGGGTTCTTGCGGGCTGTCGTCGTCGCGGGCCTCGGTCTGTGCTTCGATGCCGAGGCCGTCCAGGATGGTGGCGGCCTTCTCGGGGTCCAGGATGCGCAGCCCCATGAAGTTGTCGCCGGCGTTGAATCCGGGGAGGGCCCAGATCTCGGTGTAGGGGATCTCGACTGGGGTGAACGACAGCAGGCTGTAGACGTTGTGCCAGCTGCCGTTGTCCTCGTCCGCGCCCCACATGCTGTCCGCGAAGGCCGCGTTGCGAAAGAGCGCGCCGATCTCGCCGATGCCTCGTACATGGTTCAGGCCGGTGAACAGGACCACGTCTCCTGGGCTCAGGCGCTCCATTTTGCTGTCCTGGCGGCCTGTTGCGCCCCAGAACCGGGCGGATCCGCCGGGGTGGAAGTCCTGCAGCTGCTGGCGCTGTGCGGGTGTCAGAAGATGCGTGCGTGTTTCGTGGGTGAAGTTGACGGTGGTGTCAAGTGTGTCGCGCCAGTGACGGCGGGCGGCAGGGTTGCCGTAGGACGGCTGGATGACAACGAGCGGCACGCGAACCCCCGGATGGACAAAGGTGAATCCGATCAAGGATGCCATCCGTGACCGGTAGCTGTCCGCGTGGTTCTGCTGCTGGTGTCCGTCTTGCCGGCCGGGTGGCGCGCTAGCGTCTCGCAGTCCTCCGGGTCACAGCCGGATCCCCTCCGCCACCGCGCCAGCCAGCCCGGTGCTCTCCTTGCGGGCCGGCGGGCCGGGGGCTGCGGGGCCGGGGACATCAGGGGCGGCCAGCGCGTACATGTATTCCCTCCCACGTGCCGCTGTCGGAATCAGCGCCTTACAGCCGCTTCGCGAGCTGGGGGTTGCGCCAGGTCGCGGTGATGGTGGGGCCCAGGTACAGGCGCTTGCCGGCGCTGAAGAACACTCAGGATTCGGGCTCCATCTTGTGGATCTCGGGAGGATTGGCGCCGTTCTTGCCCGGCATCCCCCCACACATCGTCGCGTTGCCGCCCGGGAAGAGCCGCCGCAGCCTCTGCAGGGTCGCGGGGTCCAGAAGGTCGGTGTGCTCACCGAAGACGACCGGGCGGACGATGGTGTCCTGGTAGTGCCGTGACGATAGGGTCCGAACGCCGTGTGGGCTGCGTGAAGATCCGCACGATCGGCTACTGCCCCAGCTCCGTGTACTTCTCGGCGCGCCCGTAGGCCAGTTCAACGGGATAGCGGCGCCGGTTCAGTTCGATCTTCTCGGCCAGCGCCTCCTCCAGGTCGATGCTGGTCACATCTGCCAGACGCAGCAGGTAGGCGAAGACGTCGGCCAGCTCCTGGCGCAGAGCCTGGGCTCCGTCGGGCTGGCTGGTAAGGGCGCTGGACTGTTCAGGCGTGAGCCACTGGAAGAGTTCGAGGACTTCACTGGCCTCGCCGGCGAGCGCCATGGCGAGGTTCTTCGGGGTATGGAACTGCTCCCAGTCGCGCTCGTGGGCGAACTGCGCCAGCGTGTCCTGGAGATCGCGGATCGTCATGCTCCATCCCTATCAGCCGCCTCGGACATGAGCTGGCCCAGACCGTCCGGCGAACTGCCGTGCGGGTGCTGTCCGTTGGGGCTGCTATAGATCGTCTATGCATGTTTTCGAGGGAACCGTGCACCAGGCCGCGGCCCGTCTCGCCGAGCCGGGCTTTGCCCGGCTGTGCGCCGCACGCTACGAGGCCGGGCACGGCCGGCCCCCCAGTGACGAGGAACTCGCAAGCTGGGAGAACAGCTGGCCTGCGCTGGTGGACGTGCTGGGCGCTGCCGGGCTGGGCGAGCTGCACCTGCTGCTGGAGTATGAGCTGCCGGGCTCCAGTCAGCGCATCGACGCGCTGGTCCTCGGAGCGTGTGGGGGGCGGCTGACGGCCGTCGTCGTCGAACTCAAGCAGTGGACCACCGCCGCCCCGCACCCGGCGGGAGCCGGCATGCTGAGGGTGGGCCGGCGCGAGGTGCTGCACCCGGCCCGCCAGGTCGGCGGATACGTCATGTACCTCACGCACTGGGTCCCCGCCGAACTGGGCCTGGACGTCCGCGGTCTGGCCTTCTTGCACAACGCGTCCGCCGAACTCGTGGGACACCTGGCCGAGCAGAGTGCCGGCGGCCCCAGCGCCTGCTATCCGCTGCTGGGCGCCGCAGACCTTCCCCTGGATGCGGGTGCTGCGCAGTTGGCGGAGCGGCTGCTGTGCACGGGGCTCGAACCAGCCGGCCGCTCCGCGATCGACGGGTTTGTGCAGGCGCATCACCGTCCCTCCCCGCAGCTGCTCTCCCAGGTCGCCGCTGCCATCGGCGGGCACGACGGGTTCAGGCTCATCGGCGACCAGGACAAGGCCCGCCAGGTGATCCACCAGGCGATCCGGGCCGTCGAAGGCCAGGCGCCCGGGCACGTGGTGGTTGTCACCGGAGGACCCGGGACCGGGAAGACAGCAATCGCCGCACGCATCCTGGGCGACTTGTGCCTCAGAAAGGGCGCCAATCCCCGGCTGCTCTCCCCCTCTGGCACTCTCACCCAGCAACTCGCCCGCGCTGTCGGGGACTCGGCCAGGGGCCTCATTCACACCCTCACCACTACCCTGCCCACTGGCCTGGACAAGGACAGCAGTGTGGTTCTGCTGGACGAGGCCCATCGCGCCCGTACTGACCCGCTCAGGCGCCACACCCAGTTCCCCAATCTGTTCACCCGTCTCATCCAAGGCTGTGCCGCGCTGGTGCTTTTCCTCGACGAGCGGCAGATCGTGCGCCCCAACGAAGGCACCACGCTGGTCGAACTGCAACAGTTGGCCGGTGCGTACGGTTACACGTTCGCCCACGTCGATCTGTCCGCCCAGTTCCGGTGTGGGGGTTCTCGAACCTACCTCGACTGGATCGACGCCGTGCTGTGCGACAACGGTCCCGCGCCCGTGTGGCGGGGCAGCGGCTACGACCTGGCCGTCGGTGACTCCCCGGTCGCACTTGAGGACTGGGTCGCCGCCCGTCTCCGTGAGGGTCACAGCTCGCGAATCACCGCCGGTTACTGTTGGCCCTGGGTGTCCCCGCGCACCCCGCCTCTGCTGCCCGAAGTCTCCCTTTCCTGGCGCGACGAGGCGGGCGAACACCGCTGGCAGCGGCCCTGGAACGCCGGGGCCGACGGCATCCTCGCGGGCACCGACACACCCGGGCGGGCCTTTTGGGCCACCGATGCGGGCGGCCACCGTCAGATCGGCTGCGTCTACACGGCGCAAGGCATGGAATACGACTACAGCGCCGTCATCCTCGGCAACGATCTTGTACGAACCGCGGATGGCTGGCAGGCCCGCCCTGAGGAGAGCCACGACCCCGCCCTCGTGGGGCTGACGCCACGCCAGTACTTGCGCTACGCGCTCAATACCTACCGTGTCCTGGCCACCCGCGGTACCCGTGGCACCCGCCTCTACTCCACCGACCCGCACACCCAGGCCTATCTGCACCAGCTCATCCATCCCGATGGCTACGAAGCAGACACAGCTGTACCGAACCGGCAGTAGCACGCAGCGAGCCGGCGGGGCGGTGGTCGAGGTTCATGGGTTGATGGTGGACGGGGGATGTTCCCTGCGGGCCGGCAGAAGGCGCTGGAGGGCTTGCTGTCGCGACGGATCGCTGTTTCTCTGCCCGGCTGCCGACTCCGGGAGCCGTGTCAAAGCGTCGCCCGCACGGCCTGCAGGAGCTGCGCCCACGATGCTGCGGCCTGGCGTGGCAGGGCATTTTGCAGGCTGAGTTGCAGGGTGCGGCGCAGTGGGTGGGGCGAGTTCATGATGGCCTCGTTCCGGGCGGCCAGGCGGGCAAGTTCCGCCTGCGTGGGCTGCCGGTCGCTCTTGGCTGCGTTGCAGGTGGCGTGTGTGGGGGCGAGGTTCCAGAGGGCGTCGAGATCCGGGCCGCGCCACGCTCCTACGCCGGCGAAGCGGTGCATGAGGGCGAAGGGGAAGACGTGGTCGACGGCGGTGGCGTCGCTGGGGGTCAGGATGTCCGTGCAGATCAGACAGCGGCCGTGTTGGAATCCTGTCGTGGCCTCGATGATGCCGGTCACCGAGCGGCGCCGGTGCTTGTCGGTGATTTTCAGTGTGTCCCAGTCGACGGCGACTCCCTCGTCCAACAGGCTTCGTCCGATGCCGACGGCGAAGGAGCTCTCCACGATGCTCCAGCGTGCCTCCAACTCGGCGGCCAGGCTGGTCGCGTGCTCCGACTGTGCCAGCTGGAGGAGGTCGGGGGTCAGGCGCACCATGCGCTGGCTTCCCCGCCCGGCCAGCTCATAGAAGGTGTGGGGTACGGCCGTATCACTGCGAAGGTTGTGGAACTTCTGCATCACCATTGCGGGCATCGACCGTACTGCGGCTGCCAGCAGCCGCTCGGTGGGGCAGCCCGATTCCAGCGTGGCGGCACTCTCCTGCTCAGCGACAGTCAGGAAGTCTTTCTCGCCCCGCTCCTGGGCGTGGGGCGCCTGCGGGTCCCCGGCCAGGTGGCGGACCAGGCCGAGACTGTAGGCGGCCGCAAACTCGGCAACCGGCACACCCTCCCGGCCGGCCCGTCCGAACTCCAGCAGCGCCTGGCCGAGGGCAAACTTGTAGGTGCGCGAATTGGCACCCATCAGCACAGCCAGCCGCCACGACGCACACGCCGAGGCGTCCTGGGCATAGAACTCCCGCCCGCTCACGCACGCTCCCTGCACAGGACGACCGCCTGCCACCACACGGCGGCACGGCCGAGCCGGTCCGTTCCCTCCTCCACGACACGCACCGCCCGCAGCCCCGCCCGCTCCCCTTCCTGCACGACCTCTTCGGCGGGTACGTCGAACATCACCCGGTCCGTGGGCGGATCCCCTCGCCGCAACGACACAACCAGCAAGCCCATCGGCGCCAGGAGCACGGCCAGACGCTCCATGGCCTGCTCCCGCTGCGACGGCGGCAGATGCATCCACACCGCCGACAGCAGCACCACGTCGAAGGTCCCTTCCAGACGGGACAGCGCGGGCAGGGCATCCGCCACCCAGCAGACGTCCTCTCCCGGATGCAACTGCTGCGCAACCTGGCGCAGCTCATCCACCGGCTCCGCCGCCACCACCTCATACCCGCGCCGGGCCAGCGCCGCAGCATCCCGCCCGGTGCCGGCACCGACGTCCAGCACCTTCGCCGGGGCCGGTGGCAGGAGATCCAGTACCCCGCCGTGCACATCCTCGAAGGAGACGCTGCCGTAGCGCTGCCCCAGGTCTGCGGCGTTGAGCGTGTAGTAGGGCTGGATGCTTGCAGCAAAAGCGCTGGGTGCTGAAGGCCTGCTGGGGTCCCCGCCTGTTCCGACCATGACCGCACGTTACGGGACCCCACTGACACCAGCCGATGGCCTGGAAGCGGGAATCCCCCGCGTATGAGGATGCGGCCGGGCCTCGGCTGACTCCACTGGATGAGCATGTCCAGCCTGCTGTTGGGGCTCCGAAGCCCGTTTTGCTGCCGCTCAGTTACGCAATGGATCTGTCATAGGCGCCATGGCAGATGGGCCGGTGCGGTGAGCGACGGCAAGGTGAGCGCGGGCCCCGGAGCATGCTGGCCTTGAGCGTTCAGAGAGTCCCGATCACCCTCACAGCGTCCTTGCCTCTCCGCTGGCTGGAGCCCGGCAGAACGGGCACTCTTCTTCAGAGGACCGGTGTCGTCCACGATCAGGAACGCATTGGGATCACTGGGCTTTCCGGGGATGCCTCAGCCTTCAGGCCGGGGAAGGGTTCAAGCCGTCAGTTCCTCAACCAGCCTCCGCAGACCCTCATCGTCCAGCGGGCAGCGGTGGGCGAGCTTGTTCCTGGCGGTGCGCAGGGTGTCGATCCTGTTGCGCTGGGTGCGGCTGAACCGGAACTCACGGTGGCGGACGGCGGTCCAGATCTCGCCCAGTTCCATCGACCCAAGGTCCGCGGTATTTCCGTTGCCCTCCCGGATGCCGCGGTCGACGTAGGTCTCGACAACGTGCCGGACTGTCCGTACCACCACGCCGGGCAGGAGGGCGATGATCCGGGCCCGGGCATCATCGATGAGTGGCAGCAGAACGCGGTTCTGGGCCTGCCAGACAAGCTTGCCGAGGCGGTCGGGACCCCCCGGTCTCGCGATCCATTCGGCAGGGGTGCAGCGGACCTGCCCCTCCCAGCTGTCGAGAAGACCGGTCGCCCACGCTGGACGACGGGAGGGTTCGGGGGCGGGGGCGTACGCCGCAGCCGGATTCTGCTCAGACTGCACTGGAGCGCCTGTCGAGGACCGGCAGGTCGCCAGAACCGGCCCCAGTGCGGCTATCTCACCCGTCCACAGCTCCGCAAGGCTCGCCGCGAGCAGGAGGTCAGGACCGCATACCTCGGCCACCGTCTCACGGCGCACAGCCTCCATGATGTGCTTCCTTGGGGTCGACCGGTCGGGCACAGTCCGCAGGCGGGTACCCGCTTCCGCAACGAGGATGGCGGTGTCGAGACGGCTCCACACCGACCACCACCAGTGAGGGCGGTAGAGGGACGGATCGAGCGACTCCAGGGCATCCACGGCGAGGTCGGCCAGCCGGGCCGCGATCAGCAGGCGGGGACGGCGCGAGGGTGGGAGGCCGGCGTCCTTCACGGCAGCCTGCAGGCGGCGCAGCAGTTGGGATAGCGTTACGGAGTCGTCCTCGTTCCAGGCCCGGACCACCAGGACCGGCGCGCGGCCCTCCGCATCGCTGGTCAGCCCTGCCACCGGGTCACCGTCCAGACCCAGTTCCTTGGCGAGCCGTTCGGTCACGCTGGAAGCGGCCAGATCCGTGTCCGGGGCAGGCGCCGTCGCATGAGGGGCTGCGACGGGCGGGTCCCAGTCTCCGAAACCGTCGTCGTAGTCGAATCCGCCGTCGAAGGATCCGGGACCGCCGTCCGCGCCAGTCCCGGTTGCCCATATGTCGTGTCCCAGCTCACGCGGGAGCTGTTCTGGCGCGGCTGCTGTGTCGACGGCCCTCGGGACCTCCACCACGTCGTCCAGCGTGGACAGCAGTTCGTCCAGGATCCGGTCTGCCCGGCCCGACCCGATCTCTGGGTCCGGAAGGATCCACAGGCAGCCGAATCCGTCCTTCAAGTCCTGTGCGATGTAGGCCAGATGGCGGCGCAGGCCGGGCAGACGCAGCAGGTCCTCGGCGGCCGGCCGCGGTTCGGGGGTGTCTCCCCTCACTTGGCGTCACCCTCCGGGTTCTGCTGGAGTGCCTTGAGTAGACGGAATATCACCGGCTCAACCGTCACTCCGTTGGGGGACTCGTCCAGGACGCCCAGGTCTTCGAGGCGGTTGAGCAATTCCTCGGCCCGGTCGAGGCCGCATTCCAGGACGACGTCCAGGTCCTGGGGCGTTGCCGGAGCGTTGCCCGTCTGGTGCTCGTTGACTGTGAACATGTCCGCCCACAAGCCGAGCCGCGACACCGTGGCATCGTCCAGTCCGGCCCGGTAAAGGTGGTCGGCCTGGCTGTCGATCTGATTGCGGACCAGGGCGAGCGCGGTGTCCCGGGTATGGCCGTTGCGTACGTTGTGCATGACCCTCTCGACGAAGGCGGGCCAGCCGCCAGTAGCGTCGATGAGATTGCGCCGCTCCTCTGCGGAGAGGAATGGCGATTCGGGCCAGGCCCGTACGCTGGTCGCGTTCCACCTCTGGGGTCGCACCAGCACTGCGCCTTTGCCGGCCAGCGTCTCTGAGGACAGCGGGTCGGTGATGACCAGGGCGCGACGGCGGGGGATCTCAGCACCGTCGGCTTCGGCCGATGGCCGCTCCTGCCCCAGTACGCCGGTGTACGAGGCGAGCCGTTCCACCGCTTCCTGGATGCGGGGAAGCGGCTCCCCTCGCAAGTCGACCAGGAGAAGGTGCGGCACGCGCAGCCGGGTGTGCTCGGTGATCCCCTTTGCGAGGTCATCGGAAGGGCCGTAGCGGAGGATCTTCCGGCTCGACCCCACGTGCAGGCCTGCTGCCCTGAGGATCAGGTCTGCGCCCATCGCGCTCGACGCCGCGACCACCGCCGTGCCGGCCGACAATGCCTCGTGCCACTGTTCCTCGGTGAGCGGGCTCATCCGCTCCACGTGGCTTCGGTCCGCACCGAGCGACCGGCGGGCCACACGGGGGTTGTAGTCGTACGGCTGGCTGAACTCGGTCGTCTGCAGCTCCGCGTCCAGCTCCTCGCGGGTGCCGAGCATGTTGACGACGTTCGGGCTGCGCATCGCGAAGTCCCGTCCGCCGTGGAGCTGGATCACCAGGCCGAGCCCTTGCATCTCCTCAAGGTCGATGCGTGCTTCGTTCACACCGTTCTGGGGCGGGAAGCCGTCAGGCCACACTGCGTAGGCCTCGTCCAGCAGTTCCTGCGGGGCGTAGCCGCGTGCGTAACCGTCGCGCAGGCTGCGCAGGGCGAGGATCAGGGTGAGTACGCGGTAGCGGTCCTCCAGGTCGATAGTGAGCCGGAGGCGGTCCCTTATCTGGCTGCGGATGCCTTGCGACGCGGCCACCTTCTGCACGTCCGCCTCGGTGATCTGCGGGCGGCTGCCTTCGGCGGTCAGGGCGCGCTCCTGCATTTCACCGACCAGGCCTTCGCAGAAGATCTGCACCAGGTTGGCCTGGTAGTTGGTGAGGGCCAGGATGCGCCACACGAGGTCGGGCGCGGCGAAGAACAGCCCGACGGAAGCCAGCGGTTCGACGACGAGCTCGACCGCTGACTTCGGGCGCAGCGGGCCGACGAGCATGCCGGGGCCACCGTGCGCGGTGATCACGTTGGTCAGCCTGTTGTAGCGCTGGACCTGGTGCAGACCCGCGAAAACCACCTTGAATCCGCGGTTGGTGTCCTGCATCAGCTGCTGTAGGCGCTTGACCGTACGGAAGGTGGACTGGCCGCCCTCGGTCTCGACGGGACGGGCGTCGGCGTTGAGAAAGGCGTCGGCCTCGTCAGCGAGCACCAGCAGCCGGCGCACGGGCTTGTCCTCGATCCATTTGCGGATGTGGGAGGCAATCGTGTCCGCGTCCGCGCGCTCGGAGAGCTTTGAGCCAAACAGACCCCGTCGCTTCAGCTCGGCTGTGAGCACGCTCCAGATCTGTTCGGGCGGCTCGGCGTAGCCGATGTCGGCGGATCGCAGGTCGAAGTAGACGGCGACATGGTCCTCGCTGTCCCGCTCGAAAATGTCCACCACTTGCCGCAGCAGCGAGGACTTGCCCAGCTGCCGTCCGCCGTACAGGAACAGGCTCCCGTCCCGGCCCATGATGGCGCTCTTCTCGGTGTCGCGGCCCTTGAAAACCTCCGCCGGCACTCTGCCTGCGAGATAGGGCGCGTAGGGGACGTAGGCTGCCCACGGCAGTGTGACTCTCTGCACGGCGCGGAATGAGCGCGGCTCGCGGGCCGCGATCCAGCCGATGACTGCGGGGTCAACAACGATCGCCTGCTGGGGGCGGTTTCGCGAGCGCTGGGCAAGGCGGCGCCGGCCCTCCACGCCCAGGGGCTGCAGGTACAGAATGATGTGCGCACCCTGTGCGGACTCCGGCAGATGCCGCAGCGGGCCCTCGCCGCGCTGCTCGTCGGAGATAACCAGCACCCTGTAGGACTTCTGGGCCTGCGAGCCGAGCGCGGCCACATAGCCCGGCACGCTCTCGCTGACCTCGGCGCGCACGTTCAGCCGCAGCACACTCCAGTCCTTGCGGTCCACTTCGTCCAGCGATACCTGGTTTACCCTCAGCCCCAGCAGGCGGAGCACGCTGCCCACGTGTTTCTGGTAGGCGTTGCTCCGGCTGCGGGGATCGGCAAGTGCCGTCCAGGAGTCAAGGGCGACTTGGGTGCTCTCCACGAGCGGACGGTCGGCTGCATAGTGCTGCGCCCACCAGTGGGCGCCCACGCCGGTGCCGCCTGCCGTCGGGGCCTTGGGGTGGCGCACCCCGGCAAGGAATGCTTCCAGCTCAGCACCCGTCTCGGGCTGCCGTTCCGGCAGCGGGTGCCCTTGGCGGGCGAACGACAGCAGTTCCTCTGCCGTAACGACATCATCCGCGTCGAGCAGGGCTGAGATCCGCCGTGCGGACTCCTCCTCCAGGGAGAGCACCGCAAGCTGGGAACGCAGGTCCCCGGTCTTCCTCTCCACCAGGCCGCGAAGCTCGGCAACAACCTTCTTCGTGGCGGCGTCGCGGCTTCCGTACCGGTCCTCGAGGTCCCCGCGTTCGAGGTCCATCATCTGTCCGGACAGCTTGCTCTCCAGCTCCGGGGAGAGGAGGTTCTGCACACGGATGTGCGCGAGCAGTGCCTCGGCCTGGCCGCGGCCCGCCCTCAAGCGGTCCTTCCAGTCGGCTGCGGAGTCCTCCGTCTTCTGCTGCCACTTGGCGAGTTCACCCGCTGGCAGCTTTCCGGCTCCGTGAAGCGACCCGTTCTCGAGCGCCGTGAGCAGCCGCCGGGCGAGGTGGATGTTGCCCTGCTTCAGATGGGAGGCGAGGGCTGCGTCTGTCTCAACTGGCTGTGTCAGAGCCAGCAGAGCGGTTGCCGCGCCTGGCTCGTCCAGGTCTGGCTCCGCCTCTCCATCGTGGTCCCGCCAGGTCAGGTCCGGGAGAGCGAGCAGGCAGTCCGTGTAGGCCGCGCGTCCCTCTTCCAGAGGGGACGGCTGGATCTGCCCGGCGAGCCAGCGCACCAGCACCTGCAGAGCGGCCCCGCCAGGACCGGCTGGCGCTTCGGCCTCGATGGCCGCAGTGACCGCCTGGTTCAGCTCGGCATCGATCTCCCGTCCGCGGCCGTGCTGAGGCAGGTCGGTCACCCGCTTTGCTTCGTGCAGGAGATCCGCGACGGTCTTGACGTGATTGCGCAGCTGTTCGCGAGCTGTGGAGTGGATGCTCTCTTTGCCCTGCTTCGGCGAACGCGTCGCACGGTCAGCGGCGTCGATGAGCCGGTCCACGGCGTCGGCCCGCGAGTAGTGCTGCTCCATGTCCTGCTCCAGAGCCTGGGCGTCAGCCCGGCCCTCGGCCCAGTCCTGCACCAGGCGGAGCGTCCGGCCTAGCACCCCGTCGCGGCACATGGTCTGGAGCACCTTGGTGCCGCGCTGCAGCGTGATCTTCCGCAGCGGCAGGTCCTCTTGCAGCTGCCGGGCCCTCTCTGCGAGTTCCGTGCGGTGCACAGCCGGGTCAGTCGCTGAAGTCCGAAGCGCCTCGCCGGGTTCGATGGTCATGCCCTGGCGTACTTCGGTGACCAGCTTTTGGAGCAGGTCTGCCCAGGCCGGCGGGAGTCCTGGAAGCGGGGCGAACTCGGTGACCAGGGTCGAAGCCCATCCCGCGCTCAGCCCGCTGCGCAGCGCTGCAGCCAGCGCCACGAGATACGCCTCGCGGTCGTCAGAGGGCGTTGGGAAGTCGTATCCGTCCGCCTTCAGCTGCAGCTCGAAGCCGGCCTGGGCGTCGGGCAGGCGGAAAGCCTGGTGGGCGAAGGAGAGCGCTTGTATTCGGTGGGCGGGTTCCGGGACGGCCCGGGACAGCCAGTAGGCCTCGGCGAACTGAACCTGTCGGATGAACTGTTCCACCGTGGACGGCCCAGCCTCGCTGGCACTCCACGCGCTCGCTGCAGACGTGCTCGCGGATCCTTCTTCGCTTTCGCTGGGGGCGAGGGGCTGTTCGTTCTCTTCGGGTCTGCGCCGTTTCTCTGCCCTCCTTCTTGCGTTCTCGGCCGAGGACGGCAGCGTCACGTGGCTGCGGCTCTGTCCGGTGTGCTTGTTCCGTGTATCGGTCGCGGCCTGTGCCTCCACCGCCGAGGGGATGGGCTGCCCCTGCGTGTTGAGAGAGGGCGCAGCCGCCTCATGGGCGTCCCGCTGCGGCCTTCCCTCTTGCGGCTGCGTCTGGGGTTCCTCAGGCAGCTGGTCCTCATCCGGGAGGACCGGCTGAGGCGCCGTGCCGGGGGTAGCGTCGGGAGCAGGGATTCCCGTCTTGGGCTGGGCAGGGCGTTTCCGCCGCTTCTGACCGTCCTCGTAGGCGCTCCCGGTCTCCGTACCGTTGTCCCCACCCGTGCCGGGCATCACGCTGTCCAGCATCGCCACGCGGGACGGGGACTCGTTTCCCTCCGCCGGGCCGGAGAACGGCTCCGGGGTTTCGTCCGCCGGACCATTGGGGTGCGGATCGGGAACGGCGCCGGGGGATATTGCGGCTTCCAGCTCCCGGATCCGGTCTTCCAGACCGGTGATCGCCCCCCGCAGCCCTTCCCGGACTACCTCCAGCGGCTCTTCGTTCAGGAGCGCCAGGTACTTGCCGTGTGCGGCACGCACTTCGGCGAGTTCCCGGGTTCGGTTCTCCAGTTCCTGTGAACGCCGGTCCTCAAGCTCGCGTGCATGCCCGATGAGCAGCTCAAGCGCGTCGTAGGAATCGCCGGGTCCCCAGATTGCGTCCGGAACCTCCAGCTGGCCAGCCAGCTCGGCGACCCGGGTTCGGTCCTCGTGCCACGAGCCCACTTCCTCGCCAAGCACGGGGTCATGGCGGTCGCGCCCTTCCCGCACTGCGACGGCAAGGGCGTCAAGCCGCTCTGCCAGGGCCGCTCCGTCGGCGCGCACCCGCTGCGCCGTCTGCTCAATCCGCTCGACAAGCGTCAGCACGGAGTCCGGCTCAACAACGTCAGAGGCGGGGAGTTCCTGCTGCTGAAGAGGCTCGCCAGCCGGCGCGCCCCCCGTCCTCTCGGCGCTGTCCTCTTCCGCGTCATGGTGCATGAGGTACTCCTGCTCCCCGGGCTCAGACGCGGGCACCATAACTGCTTCCCAGAGCACGTCCCAGTTACCGCGGACAAGCGGGCCAGCCGGAAACGAGTCCGAGTGGATGGCCAGCCCGTACAGAGCGAGTCCGGCCATCGGCATCGGCAGTACCCGCAGCATCTCCTTGAGTTGGACGATGTCCGGATCGTCGACCGCCTCGTCAGAGAAACCCATGTGTCTCAGCTGGGCGCCGGCCATCAAGGCACCGCATCGTGCGAGGCACGTGAGCAGTTCAGATGGCGCTTTCACGACCCATACGCGCATGCCCGCATCCGTGGCCGTCTTCCTGGCCACAGGCTGGTCTGGGTACCGGATGGAGGCGGGACCGTGGGCCGCTTCTTGTCGCGCCAACACGGTGCGTACCTCGTTTGCCGACATGGTGCGGAGCCATGCGCGCAGGGAAGAGACGGACTGCATGACGTGATCATCACATGCAGATCATGTGATGTTCTAGTGAAGTCGCCCGCAACCACCTCTCCCTGCAGGGGATTTCACCCGGACATTTCGATACAGATTCTCACTCCACAGGCATTTCATGTTCCTCGGCTGCACGCCGGCGGGCCGCTCCCGCGTTCCCTCCGACCCGCGTGGCTGTGCCCGTCGACGCCGCCCTGTCCGCTTGCCCCCGCCGTCTTCGGCTCCGCCCGCCCGAGCTCGGCACCGACCGCCTCCGGCCTGTACCGCGGCTGTGACGGTGCCGCGGAGTGAGGCCGGGATCGGTGGCCGGCGGGGCGTGTGCCGGGCGGGAGCGCCCGTTGCCAGGGACCATCCCCGCACATACGGGGAGCAGGCTGTCTGACCTGCTGCCGGCAACGGCTGAATCGGTGTTGCTGTTGCGCAACATGCAAAGCTCTTGAGTGTGTTCCTCCCGGAGTGAGAGCCTTCTTGCGTGAGGAGAGCGATTCACGGCCCACTCGGAGCGGCGCTCAGGAACGCGCGCAGACGCACCGGTCTCAGTCTTCGCAATGCTGCAGACGGAACCGGGATTTCGTACTCGACACTGTCGCGGGTCGAGAACGGCCTCCTTCCCATGCCGTCGCTGGAAGCAGTCCTTGCTGTCGCCCGCAACGTGGGACTCGACGAGCAGGAAGCGCTGCGGCTGGCAGAGCGGTTGGCGCCTCCCGGTGCCGCCGAGCTGGTCAGTTCCGGTCTCAAACGAGTTCTGTCAGGAGGGCGGCTCAGCCCGGCTGCGGCGGGTGCCCTGCGACAGGTCCACTTGCGGGAGCTGGCTTCCGAGTTCTCCGCCGGCCTAGGCTCCGGACGGCCGGTGGACGTGCAGCTGGCTGCGCGGCATGCGGGACTGGTCCTGGCGGCGTCCAGCGGCCAGGAATTGGGATTCACCGCCGACGGTGTGTCTTACCGGGTACCTGCCGCAGCCGGAACCAGCTATATGGCCCAGAGGGTCTGGAGCGCGCACGGCGTAGCTCACAAGCTGATCGCCGACGACGCTGGTGCGGCACCGCAGTGCCGGCCGCAGGAGGGGGCTTTGGCAGAGGAGCGGGAGGCAGCCTATGTAGCTTCCCGCATCCTCGTGCCCGCAGCCCTGCTGGCTGCTGAGTTCAGGCAGGAACCGTTGCCGGTGCAGGGCTCCTTGCCGGCCTTCATCACCGCCCTGGAGAGGGTGGCCGCGCGTTTCCGCGTTCCCGCTGACTGGGCGGCAGCGCGCCTTGCAGAAGACAGGATCGGAGAGCTTTCCAGGTGACGGGTACTCAACCACTGCCGTACGGGGATCAGTTCCCCAGCCCGCTGATGGCCATCCGCCAGATGCGGGCCGACTCCCAGGACGCTGTCGTCGCAGTGGGGGGCCAGACGCAGACTCAGGCAACGGCCTACGTCCGCAGTCCGGTCGACGATGCCATCACTGAGCTGGCGTCTTCACCCACGCCGCCTCACGCGATCTTCGTGACTGGCAGTGCGGGCGGAGGGAAGAGCGGCGCCGCCGAGTACCAGCGGCAGACGCATGAAGGGCTGTTCAGCGCGATAGTGGAAGATGCCACCCATGCCGACAACCCCGGCGAAGACCAGGCTGACAGCCTCGCGCGCAGACTGGAACTGCTGGCGGACGACGCAGCCCAGCGTCCGGCAGCACCTGTGCTCGTCGCAGCGAACATCGGCATGCTGATCCAGCTCGCCCCGATGTGGGAGGAACGGGGCTACAAGTTCACGGCCCTGGTCCACGAGCTCTTCACCCGTCTTGGCCTGCCCGTCGGTGAGCCCGCGGCAGCGCCCGGGCTTCCGCTCGACGTAGCGGTGCTCAATCTCGACCACCGGCCGACCTCAGGGGAGGGCGGTCTGCTGCCCGCCATGCTCCAGCGTCTGCTGCCCGGAGGGGAGAACAGCCTCTTCGACGCTAGGCGTTGCGGTTCCTGCCTGGCCGTCTCCCACTGCTCCGCGCACGCCAACGCTGTCCTCCTGGCGTCGGCGGCCGGTCCGGCATTCGACACACTGGCGCGCCGTGCTGCTGTCGAGCGCGGGCGCAGCGATACCCCCCGGGCGCTCTGGGACCTGGTCAGCCGGGTGATCCTGCCGCCGCACCTGTATGACGGCTTCGCTGATCCTTGCGAGGCAAGTGTCCAGGCGTCGCGCAATGATGACGTGGCTTTCGTGCTGGCAGGCCTGCTGCCGGTCTCTGCCTTCACGGCGCACGGTGACGTGGGGCCGCGGGTGGCTGCGCAGGCGCCAGCCCTGGCACCGACGAGACAGGCTTACGAGGCGTTCGCAGACGCCGGCCTCTACCCGGCGCAGGACGCCGGGCCGCTGCAGCGCCTGGCCGACGAACTCGTGGCAGCCGGGCTGGACGCCCCGGCCCTGCGGACCGCAGCGGAGGGACTGGCGAAGTCCTTCAACGGTTCTGACTCCGCCCAGGAGCGTGCCTGGCGTGACACGGTGGCGCGCACGGTCATCGGAACGCGCTACTTCCTCGGAGAGCTGCCTGACCCCCAAGTCGACGAGGAGGCGCCGTTCCTGCGGGCACTTGCGGCATACGACCGCTGGCAGGCCGCCCACCTGTCCGGTTCCGTGGACGCGGCCCTGGAGGAGGACGTCGAGAGGCACGTCGGCGCGATGGTCGCTGACCTGGCGGAAGGGTTTGCTGCGCTGTTCGGCGCCCGGGCTGCCGGCAGCACATTCCTGCCGGTGCACATCTACGACGCCCGCGCCCAGACACGTGCGCACGTGCAGTTCAGGCTGTCGCTCACCGAAGCACCCCCCGTGCCGGACAGGGCCAGTGAGAGCGACCCGGAGGGAACACGGCGGGTCGGCTACCGGCCCATGGCTGTCACCCTGCGCCTGGGACCCGACGATCCTGGCAGGCCAGGCGCACGGCTGGCCGTGGACCTGCCTTCCTACCGGATCCTCGGCGGAGCCCAGCGCGGCATGGCCAGCAGCAGCGACACCGAACGGATCTACGCCCTGCGCCGTGCCGCCGGCACCCTGGCCCGGCTGGCAGCCGAACCGGACAGCGTCGCCATGCTCGTCGAGGACCCCGGCTCCGACTGCCGCTACATCGTCGAACCCAGGCCCACCTTCACCAAGAAGCTGGCCCTCAGCGCCAGGATGGTGACCGAATGACCAGCTCAGCGCAGGAACTGAACAAAGCCATCGCGGCCGCCGCAGCCGCCCGGGGCGCCACGGCGGACCTGCTGCCTGACGAGCGCACTGTGCGCGCCTCATTCAAGGGCCGGCAGGCAGACCTGGCGCTGCCGATCGACCGGGCCGAACTGGACGGCCACGCGCACATTCCCAGCGCACTGCCCACCCGCGCCCGCGGCGATGTGCGGGAGAAGGCCATCTACAACATCCTGCAGGACATGATCAGCAGCCCGGGCTCCCGCGCGGAGGATGAGGTGCTGCGCGACAGGCTCCCGGAGGACCTGCCTGCTGATCAGCAGCACCGCCAGATCCTGGCCAACGTCATGGAGAGGCAGTACTGGATCCATCCCAGTGCAGCACACGGCGGAAGCCAGCCCTTCCTCGCGCCTTTCCACCTCGACCTGCCGGGCGGTTTCGACTACCGGGGCCGCTACAAATCGTTCCGCGGCAGTCTCCTGCTGTTCCTGTGCTGGAACGGCAGCAGCTTCGATCTCTCCCTCGCCGAGGAGATCGGGCGCTTCCTGGGCAGGGACGACGCTCTCAACCCTCTCGACCGGGCATTCTTGGCTGCCGCCCGGTCGGCATCCAACCTGCAAGAGCCGTCGTCAGCCGATCCCGGGCGCCTGATCAATCAGTTCGGTGCGCCAATGGTGAAAGACCTCGCAGACGGTGCATTCGACCAGGAGGGCCTTGACCGCATCCGGCGCGATCTGCAGACCGTAGTGCGGCTCCAGCTGCCCCGCCACGAACAGACGCACTTTCTGATCGTGGTCTTCAGCATCCACATCGCCCTGTACTACTACCGGCTGGCCTACCGGCTGGGAGAGGGCCTGAGCTGCGTGGCACAGGTACTGGACGGCCAAGGCCTGCCCGAGCAGCCCGACTTCGACGGGCGCATCCTCTTTCGTGTGGGCAGTGCGGGCGACCGGCCGGTCCGCGCGTCCGACCCCTGCGCCCGGTCGTGGTGGAGCCTGGATGAACAGCACCTGCTGGCACTCCCGGCCAGCATGGCCTCGGCAAACCTGGTGCACCAGGCAGCCCGGGCCAGCGGCGTGGACTGCGGCCCTCTGCCTGACCCGTACGCATGCGCCCGTGCCCTGGCTGACGACCCAGTGGGCACAACCCTGACCGACCTGCTGTGCGCCGCCGCCGCGGCAGCCGCCATGCAGGACACCCCGACGGGACCTGCCCTGGCAGAACCGGGCACAGGCGCCTATGCCCTCCGCGAGGCTGTACTCGCGTCGTTCCGCACCCGCAACAGCCTCAAGCAGCGCGGCCGCGACATCGTGAGCACCCTTGTCGGCGGTTTCGGAGGCGAACTGCGCCGGAACCGGGGGCGGGTGCGCTTCTTCGAACTCGACGAGCAGGTCATCTTCCTCCTCGTCAAGCTGATCCTCGAGGGATCCGGCCGGCAGCAACTGGCCTTCCGCAAGGAGTTCCTGCCCGCACTGCGCCAGTACGGCCTGGCCCCGCAGAGCGCCGCAGAGGAAGAACTGCTGTCCCAGGCTCTTGGCCGCCTGGGACTGCTCGAACGCTACAGCGATGCCGGGGAGGCCCTGTATGTCCGCCACATCCTCTGACACTGCCGCCCGGCAGAGTTTCGCCGCCCTGGCAGCCGACGCTCTCAGACACACCCTGGCCCAGCCCCAGTGGGCTGGCTGCCGCCTGCTGCTGCGCGGGCTGCACGGCCTTCCCGCTGCCGACCTGCTGCCTGCCCTGCTGGACTCCGCAGCAGTCACCACAGCCGTCCACCCCGAAGGCCCGGGCGGGACCGCCTACAGCATCAGGGCGGTGCGCCTGAGCAACGGATCGCTCCTCATCCCCTACCTTGTCGACCCGTCAGCCCCTTCGGACGCAGGCCCCAACACGGGGGGCGACGGCTTTGCCGCCGCGCTGCGCACCCACTTCCTCGCCGGGGCAGCCGAAGCCAGGGTGCTGCTGATCCTGGACCGCCAGCCGCCTGAGACCATCCTGTCCACCACAGAGGACGCCGCGCTCCTGCCCGAACTGGCATGGGCCAGCCTCGCCCGGCAAGCCGCCGCAGCGTCCTCCCTGCCCGTGCTGGTCCAGTCCGTAGTGGAGGATTACCTCACTCGCTGCGTGCAGGAGACACGCACCACCTGGAGGGACGCCGGGCAGCTGTCTTCGTGGGTGGCCGCCAACAAAGACCAGCCGGACCTCCAGATCGGCCTGGACCTGCCCCGCCTCGGCCTGTACATCGCCGACAGCAGGCCCAGCCCGCGGCGCCTGGCCAGGTGCGCCGACTGGCGCCGCGACCTCGATATGTGGATCACCTCGCCCTCCCAGGACCTGGCACGCAGGCTGGCCTCCAAGCGGATCTCCGTCAGCGGCGCCGAGAAGATCCTGACGTCCCGCAGCCTCCGGGGCCTGGACTACAGCGGATTCACCCTGGATGACCTCGCACCCGGCAGCGGCGGCGCGGCGCTGGACCTCGACGGTGTGCGCCCTGCTTCCGGGCCGCTCCTGGTCCTCACCGGCCAGCAGGGCCTTGCGATGTGGCTTCCCGCTACCGGCGGGGCCGTACGCTTCCACCTCACGAGGTCCCTGGCGCCTCGTGAAACGGTCCGGGTGCGCTGGCAGCATGACCACTACCGCCCGCTTGCCGTCACCGGCCGTACCGCCACAGCCAGCATCGCGCCTGCGGCTGGCAGTCCCTGGCTCTTCGGCACCATCGAACTGTCCTCCCCCGGCGGCGCAGCCCGGACCGTCCATCTCGCCCTCTTCTTCAGCGATGGCCCTGTTGCAGGCTTCGAAAGCGCCGTGCACATCGACCCGGACGCCGGGGGATTCGTCTGCGCCGACCAGCCGCAAATCGTCGTCTGGGAACGCGGCGGCAAAGAGCTCGGCACAGCCCAGCTCGATGCGCCCGGCACGGACGACAGCAGCAGCAGCGAAGGCAGCCTGCAGCACATCACCGGCCTGTGGAAGGGATCCCGCGTAGGCCCGGTCCCGGTGCTGCCACGCGGGGCAGAAAGCATTGGTCAGGACGCCGAGGAAGACGAAGAATCACCCCGCCCCGGAACCGGCGATGAACCCGGCGATGCAGACGGCTCCAGCGAAGACGAACGGGATCCTCTGCTCGAGCCGCAGCCGACTGAACCTGACAAGGCGGTGACACACGCCGATCAGCCCACCCTCGCGCACGCCATGCTCGCTTTCCGCCAGAGCACCTGGCCAGCGAACGCGAACATCCCGGAGCACCCCGGCTCCTCCACGGAGGCAGGCCTGTCAGCCAACTACAGCGCAGGCGCACAGCGCTTCGCCGTACAGCCCCGGATCGGCAAGACCGGCCTGCTCGGACCGGAACAGCTCATCCTGCAAAACCCCCAGGGCGCCACCTACCGGGTACGCGGCCAGCACATCGAAGTCATCGAGCCGCTGCCACAGCCCGAACCCGCCTGGGCCAAGGAGATGAAGGCGTTCACCGAGGCACGGGCCGCGTTCTTTGCACTGGCCGCCTCAGCGCGCAGCGTCTACGCGCTCGACCCCCGCTGTCCCGAAGCCTCCGCCTACACCCGCGCCTACCGGGCCCTGCTGGAAGCACTCCCCCGCTCCGGTACCTCGCGCAGCGAGTACGAGCTGCTGCTGCGCATCGACACCGCAGAAGTCGCGGGAATCCCCGACCTGCTCATCGCACCGACTAACCCGCTCACCCTCGCCTACTACTCATCCATGACCACCCGCTTCGCCGCACTCGTCGAAGAAGGTGCGGAGCAGCTCGACAAAGCCGATATCAGCGCGTTCTCAACCCAGTTCCTGCTGCCTCTGCTCAAGGCGGAGAGCGGCTGGCATGAGGCTGCTCCATGCCGGACCGCCTTCCTGTGGCGCCGCTACACCCCGATGGACGACAGCACCCCCGGGGCGCTGGAGCGAAACAGCCGGTTCATCGCCGGCCGCATCGCGTTCTTCCTCGACGTCCATCCCGGACTGAACAACCCAAACACCACAGTGGCCGTCACCTTCGCCGACCCGGGCGCCGAGCCGGCTCTCAACGCCCTGCGCGAGTTCTACCGCAAGGATCTGACCCGCCAGACCTACACCCGCCCGAAGCTCCAGGTCGTCCTGGACGGAGGGGCCGAAAACACCCGCCACGCAGTCGGTACTCTGGTGGCCTCCGCCGGATCCGATCCGCTGGACCGCCTGGTGTGCACCCGCTCGGTCATCCGCCACCGCCCCACCAGCGAGCAGGACTTCTCGCACCTGACCTTCCTCTTCCGCAGCCCAGGCCAGCGCAAGGTCAGACCGGTCGGCCTGCACGAACGCGCGAGCACCGCCTACGCCAGGGCCCTGGCCTGCTCACCCGGCCGGGTGGTGATCCCGGAGGCAGACCTGGTTTTCGCAACCGGCGTCTTCGCCGCGGCGCCAGACGGCACCTCCTCAGACCTCGAGGCCATCCAGTACCGCTGCCTGGAGCTTGTGGGAGGACAGGGCGGGGAAAACCTCGTTCCCGGCCAGACCCGTATGGTCACCGTCCGCACCTCGGACCGAGAACTCTCCGAGTGGTACGGCAAATCCGCCTGGGTCGTCCACCTCGACCGCCTTGTCGGGCTGGAGGCCTTCACCGCCGCAGGCGCCTCCCACCGCACCGTCCTGGAGTACGAGGAAGGAGCCGACCCGGACTCCTATGGCTATGACGGAATCACCGGAACCCAGCACGTCGGCCCCTACATCGCCGCCCTGAACCAGGCGCTGGAGGGCATCGCTGTAACCAATCCAGACCAGTCCCGGTCCCTGATGAGCCTGCTGGAGAGCGTTTCCGGCCGGTGGGCTCTGCAGATCGTCCAGCGCCCCCGGAACAAGGTTCTGGAGCGTGCCGGAACCGCATGCGCCATCCGCTACCTGCAGACTGTGGAACAGGCCCTCGACCCGGCGCCCGGGCTGCGGGCCGTTGTCTCCCTGGAAGAGCTGATCCCCTCGTTCCCCCAGGCGGGGATACCGCGCCGGCTCGCCGCGACACGCAGGAAGCGTGACGCGATGTGCGACGACCTCCTCCTGGCCAGCGTGCTCCCTCGCAACGGCCAGCCGCCCCTGGTGCAGATGACCGTCACGGAAATCAAGTTCTGGAGCGAAGCCCCGGACTACAGCGCCGCCGCCGCACAGGTCGAGGAGAGCATCCAGTGGCTGGCCAGCAGGTTCCGGGACCCCGGGCCGCTCAAAGACCTCAGAGGACGCGAGCTCGCCGAACTCATCCGCTCTGCGGTCACACGCAATGCCGCATTCGGGCTCTCCGGCGCGCCGCGCGAGGACGCTGAAAATCTTCTGCAGCAAGTGGCAGCAGGCCACTACGAGATCAGCTTCGGACACTGGCGCAACGGCTCCTACCGCAGAGGCATGGTGGTGTCCGTGGAGCGCAACACCCCCGGCAGCCTGTCCCTGTCCCAGCTCAATGGCACTGAAGGACCGGTCGACGTGGTGAGCGTACGCCGCGATGCTGTCCGCAGCACTCTGCACGCATCCCCAGTCCCGGCCCCTGCTGACTGGCACCCGCTCGACCCGGTCCCTCCCTCCCAGCCGCCTGCTCAAGCCACGCAAAGCGGCCCCCGTCCCGCCCCGGCACCGCCTGCGCCGGCCAATCCGGCAGAACGTATGCCAGACGAGGACGCAGACCTGGCCCCCGCTGCCTTGCCAGAGCCCCACCTTGAGCAGGAAGAAGTCGCCTCTGCAGCCCGCCGTCTGGACAGCGCATTCGCCAAATACGGCCTGGCCGTAGAACCGTTCGACATCGCCCTTGCCCATCCCGGCCCCAGTGTTATCCGCTTCCGCACCCGCACCCTCGGCAAGCTCTCGATCACCGACATCGAGCGGCGCGCCAGGGACATCAGCCGCGAGGTCGCAGCAGCCGGCGAGGTCGCCGTCGGTCACGAACCGGGATTCGTCACCCTTGACGTCCCGCGGGAGGACCGCAGGCCCGTCCTTCTTGCGGACGTTGCCGGGGAACTCGACCGGCCCGGGAAACCAGGAGCCCTGTCCTTCATCGCCGGTGTAGCCCCCAGCGGGACGGTGCACGTCGCCGACCTTTCCCGGCTGCCCCACCTGCTGGTCGCAGGCGCAACTGGCTCCGGCAAGTCCGTCTTCCTGCGGGGGTTGCTCGTCGGACTGCTGAAATCCCGGACTCCCAACCAGCTGGAGCTGGTCATCGTCGACCCCAAGAGACTTGACTTCGCGCCTTTCGCCAAGGCCCCGCATGTCCGCCACGGACAGATCATCAGCGACCCCGACATCGCCCTGCAAACGCTTCGCGACACCCTCGAAGGCGAACTGGAACGGCGCCAGCCCATCATTGAAGCAGCAGGGGTGAGTTCAGCATCCGAGTTCTACGAGTCAGGAGGCACCCTTGAAGAGCTGCCTCAGCTGGTCATTCTGGTAGACGAGTTCGCCGATCTCGTACTGTCCGGCAGTGACCGCAAGGCCTTCAGCGAACTGATCCAGAGGTACGCCCAGCTGACTCGCGCGTACGGGATCTTCCTTGTCCTCGCGACACAGCGTCCCAGCGTCGATGTCATCACCGGCAGCATCAAAGCCAACCTCAGCGCCCGTATCGCCTTCTCCTTGCCCAGCGCCCGCGACTCGATGACCGTCCTGGACCAGGGCGGGGCAGAGAACCTTCTCGGCGACGGCGATCTGCTCTTCTACCGCAACGGAAAGGTGGAAAGGCTCCAAGCCCCGTTCACCAGCCTTGCAGATGTAAGGGCCGTCTTGAGGTAGTCCAGCAATGCGGTCCGCTTCCTCGCAGGTTCGCCGGAAGCTGTCCTCGACGATTGACGGCTGCGGTCAGCGCACAGGCCGGTTGACCGTGGGTATCTGCGTCACCCGCGGCGGCGGGGGTGCGTCGATGTGTCTGTCAGCCCGAGCGCGGCGGCGTAGAACGCGATGCTGTCGTCGGGACCGTTGCGGAACCTTTTGGTCACGCGCTGGACGGGCCAGATGATCGAACCGTCCGGCAGGTGGAGGGCGATGTTCATCTCGGCGGTCGGGCCGTCGCCGTCCGCGGCCCATGCACCGCCGCGGGTTTGCCGGACGGTCTCGCCGACGTAGGCGCCCAGGGCGAACAGTCTTGGCCCCAGCCCTGTTGCGAGGAGTCCGCCGGCCACCGCAACCCCGTGGTCGCTGTGCTCAACCATGAACCGCTCGACGTCTCGGAGGCTTGTGGGGGTGAAGTCGGCTGTGTAACCAGAACTGCTGAGGGCGCGGGCGATCCACCGGGCGCTCGCGGGGATGTCGTCGAGGAGAGAGGTCATCACGCGCTCACCCGATCTCCGCGCTGCCGCAGACGAAGGTGGTGTCCCGGAGGAGTTCGGGCGTGATCCGCACGCCCGTCAGGTGTTCGGCGAGGGCGAATGCCGCTTCCGCGGCCACAGATTCCGCAGTGTCGGAAGCCTCGTCCCAGAACTGGAAGCCGCTGTGGTGCATGGCGTCCAGGAGTTCGTCAGGGGTGGTTCCCCAACGGTGGTCGGGGAGCCCAGGCTCGAATGTCAGGCGCTTGACGGTGTCCTCGGCCCAGAGGAAAGCATCGACGCCGTTGATGTTGACGAAGTGCGAGACCCAGCGTGTTCCCGCGGATGCCGGCAGCGCGTTCTCTTCGGTGACGCCGAGATAGCCGATGGGCTCGATCAGCAGAGTCCAGTCGCCAACCGTGGTCATGGCCATGAACTGCCGGGCATGTTCCACCCGCTCCAGAAGGTCAAAGGCTGCGTCCACTATCGCCGCCGTCCCCGTCCGGGAGGACTCGACCTGACCTCCAAGGCGGGCAAGGAGGTGTGAAGGCAACACCTTGTGCACCAGAGTGAAGCAGTACGCCTCCGCGAGGTCAGGGAAAAGCTTTTCGAACCACACGTAGTCGGCAGCAGTCGCAGTCATGCCCGAGATACTCGCTCACGCCTCTGACATCGGAACCAAGCCGCCGAAGCTGTCACACAGGTGGTGTGCCAACGGACGCTTCCGGCCCGTCGGCGTGCTGGTGGGTGGGCGGGGATACCGTGCACGGCCTGCATGAGGAGGGCGGCGGGAGCCGCAGGACGTTACCGCCACGAGCCGAGCGTGGCCGTTCCGTACGACGTGCCGCTGTCCGGGTGTTCCTTGAGCAACAGGGCACGCACGTATCGGGTGCAGCGCTCGTTGCACGCGCCCATCACCTCGAAGTTCCGGCATGCCTGCCGCAAACCCTTCGCGTGCTCCCCCAGCTCGGTCCACAGGTCTTGAGCACGACTCGCGGCGGCGAAGTCCTACAACAGCACAGGGCACAGCCGTTGTGGTGGTCCTCGCTGCGGAACGGCCGGTCCGGGTGGTTCCGGGCCGGCCGCTTCGTGTGCGGCGTTCTCAGGCGGATCCCGTTCGGTGATGTGCCTGTGGGCTGGTTGCTGTCGGCTGCTCAGGTAATGAATCGCACCGAGCGGGGGCCTCCGATGTGGGCCACTGAGCGGCCGGGGTCCAGGTTCAGGATGAAGAGGGCGCAGTCGGCGCCGGAGTAGACACTCATCGTCTTGTCCGTCTGATTGGCGATCAGGTCCGGCCGGACCTGGAGGTTGATGCAGACATTGTCGGGCGGGTTGTTGATCCGGAACTCCTGACCGGTGATCGAGAAGTACCGAAGTGCTCCCGTGGCTGCCTGGGCGTTGGTGGACAGGCCGGTGGCCAGGGCGGCTGCCGCGCCAGCCGCCAGGCCGAGCCTGCCCAGGCGGGCGGGTGTGAGCATGAGAGGTCCCCGTTCGCTGTGCGGCGCCGGTCTCGGAGGTCCGGCAGCCGAGTTAGAGCCCCGTTCGGGGCTGATGTGTGTTTCCGCTCCGCAGACCGGACCGGCGACCCGCCGCGCCCGGTTTCCCGCGGCGCAGCCCCCCCCTGTGCGGGCCGGCGGGATGTGGATCGCGCTGCCTGAGACAGTGCCCGTATCGGCGTGTCATGGCATGAGTAGCCGTTACTCAGCCCGGGCGCGGCGCGGCTGCCTGGCCAGGGTCTGGGGCTTGGTGCCGGCATCCTCCGGCTCCGAGCATTGCGTGGGCATAGGCACGCTGTTGTCCCGCAGGCCGGCGGAGGTGGAGCCGCTTGCGAGGGACGCGCGGCCGCCGGACTCGGGCTGGATCGGGCTGGATTCGGGCGCGCAGTGACGGCGGTGAGCAGTCCGGTGTTTCTTCCGCGGGGCTTGCGGGGTTTCTCTTGCCAGGCGAATATGACTTTGAGTAATGACTCTGACACTCTACGTGCACGTGTGGCGGACGCCATCGCGTATCCCAGCGCACCGCCGCGCGTCCGGCCTGCCCGGGTGGGCGTGCATGCCGTGTGCACCGTCAGAAGGAGTTGCCCATGTCCGCAAGCCAGGACGACAAGAACGCGCAGGCGGAGCGGATCAGCGGCAGTCTGATCGCGGCTGCCCCGCTGAGTTCGAAACCGCCCGTCCAGGTGCCGGTGCACCAGCGCGACACGCAGTGGAAGCTGCCGAACGGCTTCGCCTGGGTCTACTACGGCGAGGGCACCGACCACGTCCACAAGCCGGTGATCATGGCGGACGGCTTCAACCTCGGCCGGAGCGACCTGCAGTGGCTCGCCCAGGGCCTGGACGGCGGGGAGTACAAGTTCCTGACCGCCCTGCGCGAGCAGGGGCGCACCGTGATCCTGGTCGGGTTCGACGAGCGCACCGCGCCGATCCAGAAGAACGCCGAGACCGTGAGCGCGGCGATCATGCGGACCCTCGCGGAGCGCGTCGGTGACGACCGGCTGACCGTCGGCGGCTTCAGCATGGGCGGCCTGGTCACCCGGTACGCGCTGGCCAGGCTGGAGATGCAGCGGATGGACCATCAGACCGCGCTGTACTTCTCCTACGACACCCCGCACCGCGGCGCCGTGATCCCGATCGGCCTGCAGGCGTTCGCGCACTTCATCCCGCAGGACAACGCCTTCGCCGAGCAGATGAACAGCCCGGCGGCCCGTCAGATGCTGTGGCGGCACTACAACAGCGACACGGGCCGGGACGAGATCGACCCGGCGCGTACCGAGCTGCTCCAGGATCTGGAGCGGATGGGCGGCTGGCCGGTGATCCCGCGCAAGATCGCTGTGGCCAACGGCACCGGCGACGGCACCGGTCTGCCCGTACCGCCCGGTGACATGGCGTTGAAGAGCACCGGCCTGATCGCGTTCCCGGGCACGACCTTCTTCACCCAGGCTTGCGGGGACGACGTCACGGTCGCCCAGCTGAAGCGGTTGCTCCCGCCCAAGTCGCAGACCGTCACCACCAGCGGCTATCCCGAGCTGGACGGTGCGCCGGGCGGCACTCTCGCCTCCTACAAGATCGTGGCGGACGAGCTCGTGGCCAAGGGCGGGCGGGTCGACCTGCGGCACGAGGCGATCTGCTTCGTGCCGACCGTCAGCGCGGTGGCGATCCGTGACATCGACAGGCAGGAGGACCTGTATGCGAAGGTCGCGGCTCTCGACCCGCAGGAGAGCGAGCTGGATGAGATCTTCTGGTCCTCGGCCACCACCCCGCACACCTCGATCACCCGGGAGCTGTGCGAATGGATCGTCGAGCGGCTTCCGAGCTGACGCGGCGTCACCAGTACTGATCCGTCCGCCCGCCCGGGATCTGACACGGCCGGGCGGGCGGGCCGCCTCGCGGTGGCGCCATCGCTCACCGCCGGGCAGACCGGCCTTTGCCGAACGGCTCCGGGCCCGGCGGCCGCCGACCACAGTGAGCTGACGATTGCCTGTTCCCAGAGCTCGGCCGGTGCATGCGAGCGGCAGGCGGGCCGGCCTGTACGAGCAGACCCTCGTCCAGAATCGGGGCATGGACGTCCCCGGGCTGCTGGAAGCAGCTTCCCTGCTGGTCCCCGAAGACTTCGCGACCGAGAACGACATCACGGTGAAAGACGTCTGGGAGTACCTCATCCACGACGAGTGGGAGGTGGCTCTCGGTCTGCTGGAGGAACTCGGTGGCGTCCGCCCGCTTCCACCCGGTTTCTGGCAGGCTCTCGCGGCCTCCGCCGAGCAGCTGGGGCTGGACAGGAGCGCGGCCTGGTGTCACTGGCGCTGCTACGAGACCCGGCACGGCGTCGTCCGGGCCGGTCTCACCCTTACGGCTGCTGACGAGGGCCGCCGACAGGCACCCTTTTCCGGAGCCGGCGTCCTTCGGCCGATGTGGGACATCGGCCGCCGAACCCCGGCAGGCCGGCCGGACCTCTGCGTCGCCCGCCTCTGGGTGGAGTTCGCGCCCTCCATGGAGCCTGGCGGGCGGGCCACCGTGCGTCTCGCCCCGCTCTCGCCGTCGAATTGGCAGCGGCTTCGACCCGGTCAGGTGATCACCATGTATGAGGACCGGACCGCCGCCGGAACGGCGGTCGTCCTGGACGTTCAGGGCCCGTCGGCCCTGGCGGCCTCACAGCAAGGAGCGGCGGCCGCCGGACACGGTGCGGACCGTTGAACCGGTCGTCGGCGAACTCGGCGCAGTCGGCCTGGACATGTGCTCGGCGGTCGCCCGTGTCAGGGCGCGAAGCGTGGCAGTGGCCGGCGCCCGTCGCCCGGCGTGGTGAGGAAGAACCGGCGGCGGGAGGGCGTATGTCGTCCCACGCCGGGTCTGCGGTCAGGGCGTCGGCCCGGAATCCGGCGCCGCAGACGCGGCACGGGAGCTCCGCCTCTTCGACGCCGGGCTCCGTCTCCGGCTCACGTTCGCCCAGCCGGGCGGGCTGGTCCTGGGTGCCGGCTGTGAGGAGGGCCATGACCGGATGCGGCTGAGGCTGTCTCACCAGGTGTGGGCGACGTCCACCACCAGGCGGCCGGGGAGCTGGGACACGCGGAACGGGAGGCGGGCCCGTACGCCGAGGCCGACTTGTGTGACTCCTTCGAAGCTGGCTCCGAACTTCGCCTCGCGGAAGGTGCGGTAGCCGCTGAGGTCGACGCCCGGAAGCGGCTGGCCGCCGCGGGCGGGGTAGGTCGGCGTGTGGGTCTGGGGGTCGTAGGCGGGGGCGGACAGCCTGATCTCGATGATCGCCCCGCCGGAGAGGGGGATGCGGATGCCGGAGGGGTCCTGGTAGAAGGCGTCGACGTAGTGCACGGTGTAGCCGATCGGGTCGGTGCCCGCCGTGGGTACGTCGAAGACCATGCGGTCGTAGCAGTCGTGTGCGCCGGTCCTGATGTCGGTCAGCGATCCGGCGTCGGTGTCCGCCGCGGTCTTGGGAAGGCTGCCCCAGCCGGTCGGGCACACGACGGCCGCCGTGGCCGCTGCCGCCGTTGCGGGCGCGGCCATGGCCATGCCGGCGCCGGCCATCGTCAGTGCGGCCAGTACCGCCCCGTATCGTCTTGCGCGCATCGTTCCCCCTTTTGTGCCGCGGTTCTTGGTTTCCTGTCATGTACGACATGCCGGTCACGGGATTGGTTGTACGGGCCGCGCCGGGCTGCCCGCGCGGGTGCCGTCACGATCCGGTCAAGGCCGCTTCGTCGGCGCTTACCTCCGCCGCGTCCGGTCTGACAAGATCACCGGAGGGTCCGGGGGGCGGGGCGGTGAAGCTGGGGGGGGAAAGTCGGGTGGCGGCGTACGGGGTGCGTTCGGGGCGGGGTGTGCTCGTCGTGGCGAGGGCGCGGGCGCATCGCACGCTGATCGCGGCCGCGCTCGTGACCGTGCTGCTGACCACGTCCGTGCTGGCGGCGCTGACCGCGTACTCGGGCGCGATCGGTGACGCGGCGCTGCGGCATTCGCTGGCCGAGCCGCGCAATGCCGCCGATGCCGCGCTGGTCGTCAAGGCCGAGGTGGCGGCCGATCGCCGGCGGGCCGCCGGGAGGGCCGTCCTCGACGGAGCGCGCCGTACCTTCGGCGGGCTGCCGGTGACCGTGCGGACGCTGGTGCGCTCCGGCTCGTACGCCCTGCCCGCGGCCGGCCCGGGCGCGGCCGCCCGGACCGGCGGCGATCCCGACCTCACGCACTTCGCGGCGCTGGAGCCCACGCAG
Source organism: Streptomyces sp. NPDC059668 (assembly GCF_042734135.1). NCBI lineage: Bacteria > Bacillati > Actinomycetota > Actinomycetes > Kitasatosporales > Streptomycetaceae > Streptomyces > Streptomyces sp. NPDC059668. The sequence goes on from NZ_JBHWEL010000020.1 coordinate 87,474, forward strand.
GTGCGGCTCGGTGCGGGGCGGCTGCCCCGTGCGGGCGCGCGGGACGTCGAGGTGGCGGTGCCGCAGGCCGCCGCGCGGCGGCTGCGGCTGGCGCCGGGCGCCCGGCTCACCGTCACCGACCGGCTCGACGGGCCGCCCGTGCGGATTCTCGTCACCGGCGTGTACCGGCCCGCCGACCCTTCCTCTCCGTACTGGCTGCTGGACGAACTGGGCGGCCGGGGCGTGCGGACGTCCGCCTTCACCACCTACGGTCCCCTGCTGACGGCGCCTTCCGTCGTCACCGGCGGCCGGGTGAGCGAGGGGCCGTCGGCGTGGCTGGCCACCGCCGACTTCGGCCGCCTCACCGCCGGCCGCGTCGACGCCCTGCTCACCTCCGCACGCACCGGGTCGGCCGCCCTGGTCAAGCTGTCCGCCGGGGACGACGGCGCCGGTGGTACGGCCGGCAAGGCGACCGTGAGCACTTCTTTGCCCGAGGTCCTCGACCGGGTCGAGCGTTCCCTGCTGGTCTCCCGCTCCACTCTTCTGATCGTCGATCTCCAGCTCGCCCTGCTCGCGGCCTGTGCGCTGCTGCTCGTGGCCCGGCTGCTGGCCGCGGAACGCGCCGGTGAGACCCGGCTGTTGCGTGCCCGCGGTGCCTCCCGTGCCGCTCTCGCCGGCCTCGCCGCGCGGGAAGCGCTGCTGTTGGCCGGGCCCGCGCTGCTGATCGCCCCGCTGCTGGCCGGCCCGCTGGTGCGGCTGCTGGCCGGGTGGGGGGCGCCGGCCCGGCTCGGGCTGGAGCTGGAGGTGCCGGCCGACGGGCGGCCCGGGGTGTGGCTGACGGCGGCCGGTGTGGCGGTGGGGTGCGCGCTGGCGGTGACCCTGCCCGCGGTCGCGTCGAGCGGGTTCCGTGTGTCCAGGGCCCGGGCCCTGTCCGCTCCGCTGCGGGCCGGGGCGGATCTGGGGCTGGTGGCGGTGGCCGGGGTCGCCTACTGGCAGTTGGAGCGCCGCACGTCGGGCGCGGTGAGCGCGGACATGACGGGGGCGTGGGGCATCGATCCGCTGCTGGTCGCCGCGCCCGCGCTCGCGCTGCTGGCCGGCGCGGTCCTGGCGCTGCGTCTGCTGCCGTCGGCCGCGCGGCTCGCCGAGCGGTTGACGGCGGGCGGGCGGGGGCTGGCCGCGGCGCTGGCCGGCTGGCAGCTCAGCCGGCGTCCGGGGCGCGGCGCCGGTCCCGTGCTGCTGCTGGTGCTGGCCGTCGCGCTCGGTGTGCTGGCGATCGGCCAGGGCTCCTCCTGGGAGCGTTCGCAGGACGACCAGGCCGACTTCACGGCGGGTGCGGGGGTGCGGGTTTCGGGTAACGGTGCCGGCGAGCTCGGCCGTACGCAGGCCTACGCGGCCGTGCCGCACGTACGCGAGGCCGTTCCCGCCGTGCGCACGACCCTGCCGTTGTCCGGGGACCGTACGGCGACGGTGCTGGCGCTGGACACCGCACACGCGGCGGGCACCGTCCTGCTGCGCCCCGATCTGGCGCCCGCCCCGGTGGGGCGGCTGCTGGCGGGGCTGGGCGGGTCGGGCGGGTCGGCGGGCGCGCGTGTGCCCGCGGGGGCGGCCCGGCTGACGCTGACGGCGACCCTGTCCGCTCCGGCGCGCGGTGCGCGCGGCGTGGCGGCCGTGACCCAGACGCTGGAGGACGATCACGGCGTCCCCTACCCGTTGCCGTCCGGCGACCTTCCCGCCGACGGGCGCCCGCACCCGCTATCCGTCGAACTTCCGCGCGGGCACGGGCCGTTGACTCTCACTGGGGTACAGCTCGAGCAGCCCGTGCCGCCCGTGCGCGCCGAACGGCACACCCTGACCCTCGACGCCCTGACCGCGGCGGTCGGCGCCGGCACGGCACAGCGGGTGCCCCTGCCGGCGTCCTGGACGGCGGTCTCCGGCACCGACGAGGACGCGGCCGAACCGGGAACCTCGCCGGCCCCGCCGCGCGTCCGCCCCGGCGCGCACCCGGCCGTGGCGTACGGCACGGGCCACGTGCCGCCCGACCAGCCCTGGCTCAGACCGTCACTGACGCTGCGGATGCAGGTGACACAGCCCGCGGCCACCGCGGTGGCCGCTGTGGCCACCGACCGTTTCCTCGCCTCCGGCGGCGCCCGTCCCGGTCAGACGATGGACGTCGTCTTCGAGGGGCAGAACGTGCCCGTGCGGATCGTGCGCGCCGTACGGCAGTTGCCGACGGCCCAGGGCGGCGGGGAGGGAGACGGCGGCGCCGTGCTCGTCGATCTGCACGCCGTGAACCGGTTTTTGCAGGCGCGCTACGGGGCCGTCGTCGCGCCGACCGAGTGGTGGCTGCGGCCGGACTCGCCCTCGGACAGCGCGGGTGTCGCGGCCGCTCTGCGCGCGAGGCCCGATCTCGATCCGGGGCAGGTCGTCGTGCGGGACGAGATCGCCGCCGAGCTGCGCGACGACCCGTTCGGGGCGGGTCCGCAGGCCGCGTTCACCGCGGCGGCCGTGGCGGCGGCGGTGCTGGCCGCGCTCGGGTTCGCGGTGAGCGCGGCCGGGGCGCTGCGGGAGCGGAACGCCGAGTTCGCGATCCTGCGTGCCCTGGGCGCCCCCCGCGGCCGGCTGGGCCGTGCCGTCGCAGCCGAGTACGGGGTGCTGGTCGCGCTGGCGCTGGCCGTGGGTACGGGTCTGGGCGTCGTCCTGACCCGCGCGGTGCTGCCGCTGATCGTCCTGACCGGTGAGGCCACCCGCCCGGTGCCGGATCTGCTGGTGCAACTGCCGCCGCTGCGGGTGGCCGTCCTGCTGGCGGCCGTGGCGGCCGTCCCGGTCGTCGTGGTGGCACTGCTGGCGGTGCGCCGGGCCGATCCGGTGCGGGTCCTGCGGGAGGGGGAGTGACATGGTGATCTTGTTCGGGCGTGTGGAGCGTGCCGCCGCTCCCTGGGTCCGTACCCGTCTGCGGTCGGCCCCCGGTGCCGCTCTCGCCCTCGCGCTGCTGGTGGCGGTGAGCGCCTGTCTGGCCGCCGCGTTCCCGCGCGCGCTGGAGCGCTACGAGGACGCGGGCCTGCGTCACTCCGTCGAACAGGTGCCTGCCTCCCGGAGCACGGTCCGTCTGTCCGTGCCGGCGCCCCGGCCGGACCTGCCGCAGGACCGGCGTGAGCAGGTGCTGCGCCCCGCCACCGTGAAGCGGGAGTACGACAGGATCCTCGGCACGGTGCAGCGCCCCTTCGTGCCCGACCTCGGCCAGTCGTCGTACGGCGTGACCACGTCCGTCAACCAGCAGGTGCCCGAGACCTGGCTGCCCCGGCCGGACGCGCTGCCCGCCAAGGTCGCCCTCGTCGCGCCGTCGGACCTGGCCGGGCACTCCCGGCTGAGCCGGGGCCGGCTGCCGCGCGCGTCCGGCACGGTCACCACGACGACACCCGGGGTGGAGGCGGCGGTCAGCTCGGACACCGCCGAGATCCTGCACATCGAGGTGGGGTCGGTCCTGCACGTGCCCGGCGCGGGCCGGGACGCGCTCGCCGTCAAGGTCACCGGGATCGTCGCCCCGCGCGACCGGGACGGCGCCTACTGGGCGACCGATCCCCTGCTGCGCACGCCCGTGATGATGCGGATACTGCCCGCCGACCCGTACTCGGCCCGGTACTGGGTCGGTGCCCTGCTGCTGCCGCCCGAGGCGGCCCCCGCGCTGCTGGGCACCGAGGGGCGGCCCTACCGCTACTGGCGGCTGCCCCCCCGCCCGGACACCCTGCACGACCGGGACCTGGGCGCGCTCAAGTCCGCGGTCGCCTCCCTGGTGTCGGGCCCCGGCCTCCACCAGGTGAGTACGTTCACCGGCCCGCTCACGGACGCCAACACCGACCTCGACGACGTGCTCGCCTCCTACTCCCTGCTGCACTCCGGTGTCCTGGCGCTGATCTCGGTCGCGGCGTTCGGCAGCGGTACGGTGGCCGTCGTCGTCCTGGCGATGGCGGGCGGTCTGGCCGCCGACCGCCGCCGCACCGAACTGGCCCTGCTGCGCGCCCGCGGCGCCTCGCTGCGGGGGCTCGCCGTCCGCCTGTTCGCGGAGACGGCGGTGGTCGCCGTCCCGGCCGGGGCGCTCGGCCTGGCCGTGGCGGTGCGGGTGCTGCCCGGTGCCCGGCTGCTGCCGGCCGTGCTGGCCGCCCTCGCGGTCACGGCCGTCGCCTGCGCCGCCCTCCCGCTGCGCGCGGTGGCCGCCCACCGGCTCGTCCGTGTTCCCGTGCTGCGCCAGGACGTGACGTCGGCGCGGCCGTCGCGGCGGCGTACGGTCGCGGAGCTGACGCTGGTGACGGTGGCCGCCGGCGCGGTGGTGACCCTGCGCCGGGAGGGCACGTCCGGCGGGTCCGGCGATCAGCTGATCTCGGCGGCGCCCGTGCTGGTGGGGGTCATCGCCGCGCTGCTGCTGGTCCGTCTCTACCCCCTTCCCCTGCGGGGCATGGCCGGGCCGGCCGGGCGGCTGCGCGGTGTGGTGGGCCCTTTGTCTCTGGCCCGGGCCGGCCGCAGTTCCGCGTCCGCGGTGCTGCCGCTGCTCGCCCTGCTCACCGCCCTCACCACGGCCTCGTTCGGCGGCTCGGTGCTGGCGGGCGTCGGCGCGGCCCGGGACCACTCGGCGCTCCTGGCCGTCGGGGCCGACGCCCGGCTGGAGTCGGTGCGTGATCCGCTGCCCGCGGGGCTGACCGGCCGGGTGCGCCGGGTTGCGGGTGTGCGGGACGTGGCGGCGGTGAGCGTCGCGTACCAGGCGAAGCCGGACGACGGGCGCCTGACGGTGCCGGTGGTGGGTGTGGATCCCGGCGGCTACGCGGAGTTGACGAGGCGGACGGGTCTCGGTGCCTTCTCCGAAGGGGTGCTGGGCAAGGGCCGGGGCGGCCCGGGGGGCGACGCCGTGCTGCCCGCCGTGGCCTCCCCGGGCGTGGCAAACGCCCACGGCTCGGCTCCGTTCCCTGTCAGGATGGAGGACGGCAGCCGTGTCACCGTCCGCGTCGCCGCCGTCCGGGACATCACTCCGGCGGTGATGGACACCGACTTCCTGGTGGTGGACCGCGCCGGTCTCACCGCCACGGCGGCCAGGCCGACGGCGCTGCTGGTGACGGGACCGGAAGCGGACGGCCGCGCCCTGCGCGCGGCCGCCGGACACGCGGTGTCGGTCAGCCTCCGCGCCGAGGAGAAGGCCCGCTACGTCGACTCCCCGCTGCAGACCGGCGTGGAGCACCTCTACACGGCGGCGGTGGCGGCGGGCGCCGGTTACGCCGTGCTCGCGCTGCTCCTGTCGCTGCTGCGCGCGGCGCCCGAGCGCATCGCGCTGCTCGCACGCCTGCGCACCATGGGCCTCACCCGTCCGCAGGGCCGCCGGCTGCTCGTCCTGGAGTCGCTGCCCCAGGCCGTGCTCGCCGCGGCGGGCGGCGTCCTGACCGGCTGGGCCGCGATCCTGCTGCTCTCCCCCGGCATGGACCTGACCGCGGTGGCCCTGCCGCCCTCGGTCGCCCCCCTGGAGCGGACCCCGCTGCACACCGACGTCTGGTCGCTGACGGTGCCGGCGCTGGCCGTGGTGGCGGTGACGGTCGGCATCGCCGGCGTGCAGGCGTGGTGGGCGGGGAGGAGAGGCGCGGTGCGGGAGTTGAGAGCCGGTGACACGAGGTGAGAAGGGCAGCGCACGTCGTTCCGGGTCGGCCCGGCCACCATCCTGGCGGCCCCGGCCACTATCCCGGCGGGCCTGTCCCCCGTCCCGGTGGGCCTGTCCCCCGTCCCGGTGGGTCCGGCCCTCATCCCGGTAGGTCCGGGGCGTGCTGCGAAGGTTCCACCTGTCTCGCGGTGGACGCCGGGGCCTTCGCCCCATGCCCCGGGCCGCACGCGGCAGTCCCGGCGCGCACCCGGCCGGCCGCGCACCCTGTTGACCAAGGAGCCCGATGACGACGAATCCCACGCTCGCCGAACTGGCCGACAAGGCGACCGCCACCCGCGCCCGGCCCGCCTACGGCCACGACGCCCTCATCACCTGCGACCGTCTGGTCCGTGTCTTCTCGGCGGACGGCGTGGAGGTGCAGGCGCTCCAGGGCCTCGACCTGCTCGTCCGCGAGGGCGAACTCATGGCTCTGGTGGGCGCCTCGGGCAGCGGCAAGTCCACCCTGATGAACATCCTGGCCGGCCTGGACACCCCCACCGCCGGAGCGGCCCAGGTGGCCGGCCACAACCTGCTGGCCATGACCGCGAAGGACCGTCTGCACTACCGGCGCAAGGTGGTCGGCTTCATCTGGCAGCAGACCTCCCGCAACCTGCTGCCGTATCTCACCGCGGCCCAGAACGTCGCCCTGCCCCTCCAGCTGGCGGGCGGGCGGCGCCGTTCCCGGGCCCGCGCCGAACGTGCCCGGGAACTCATGGAGTTGCTCCAGGTCGCCGACTGCCGGGACCGCCGCCCGCATGAGATGTCCGGCGGTCAGCAGCAGCGGGTCGCGATCGCCGTGGCCCTCGCCTGCGACCCGGCGGTGCTGCTCGCCGACGAACCCACCGGCGAACTCGACTCCCACACCGCCCAGCAGACGTTCGCCGCCTTCCGCACGGCGAACGAGGAGCTGGGCACCACGATCGTCATCGTCACCCATGACCGGGCCGTGGCCACCGAGGTCCGCCGCACGGTCGCCATCCGTGACGGCCGCACCTCCACGGAGGTCCTGCGCCGCAGCCAGGTCGACGAGACCACCGGCCACGAGACGCTGGTGGCCCGCGAGTACGCGATGCTCGACCGGGCCGGCCGCCTCCAGCTGCCCGCCGAGTACACGACGGCGCTGGGCATGCGCGACCGGGTCGCACTGGACCTGGAGGAGGACCACATCACCGTGTGGCCGGACGACAGCGGACACGGCTGAGCGCCGGCCCATGACCGGACAGCAAGCGCGCGGGCCGCGCGGGCCGCGCGCGACCGGGTGACGGAGAGCGAGCAAGGGGGGCGTCTTCGGCGCGATCCCGGCAGGCGCGCCGGCCCGGCCAACTCGCCCTACTCCCCCGTCTGCTCCCGTATCTCCCCGTCGCGCATCTCCAGCACCCGGTCGGCCAGGTCGAGGAGCGTCGCGTCATGCGTGGCCACCAGGGCGGTGACCTGTTCGCTGCGCACGACCGCCCGCAGCAGCTGCATCACGGCATGACCGGTCTCCGCGTCCAGCTGGCCGGTGGGCTCGTCCGCGATCAGCAACGAGGGGTTGTTGGCCAGGGCGCGGGCGATGGCGACCCGCTGCTGCTGGCCGCCGGAGAGCTCGCCGGGCCGCTGCGCCGCGTGGTCGGCGAGACCCACCAGGGACAGCAGCAGCTCGACCCGCTCCTCGCGCTCCCGCACGCCGGCCCGGCGCATGCGCAACGGCACGCCCACGTTCTCCGCGGCCGTCAGGATCGGGATGAGACCGAAGGACTGGAAGACGAAACCGATCCGGTCCCGGCGCAGCGCCAGCAGACCGTCCTCGCCGAGCTCCGACAGATCCGTGCCCTCCACGGTGACCCGGCCGCGGTCCGGTGTGTCGAGCCCCCCGACGATGTTCAGCAGGGTGGTCTTCCCGGAGCCCGAACGCCCCTTGAGCGCGATGAGTTCACCGCGGGGGATGTCGAAGGAGACGCCGCGCAGGGCATGGACGGCGGTGGCTCCCTGACCGTACGACTTGTGGACGTTCTCGACGCGCACCATGGTCCCTGTGACGACCTGGCTCATGTGTCCTCCCTTGATCCCCGTGGGCCGGGCATCAGTATCGCGGCCTTCGGCCCGGCCTCCACGAGCGGGCAGGCGACGGTATGGCCGCGACGCGTGGCGGCGTCCTGGGGCAGACACTCCGGCCCGTCGTCCACGCCCCGGGGTGATCGCACTTCCGTCGTGTCGAGGTCGGCGGAGGATCCGGCGGCCGTGCCGCCGGGGCCGTCCGTGCCTCCGGGGGCGGCAGGGCCGGCAGGCGTCACCAGCGCCACAGGCCGGATGTCAGTCTGGCCAGGAACGTCCCCGCCGCGGCCCACTTGCCGCAGATGATCAGGAGCCGCCGTGCGTCGCCGTGCACCGCGTCGAAGACCAGGGCGGGGCTGGCGACCAGGGCGAACACGGCGCCGGCGAGGATCACGGCGGAGACTGCGACGTACATCGACTCGACGGTGCTCTCGTCTTTCCGCGCCTGCGACCGGGATGCCCCCATTGGTGGATTTTCCCCCGTGCGACTCGGCCTCAATCCGCCCCCGCACGGCGGGCGTCCCCCAACTCATGTGTCGTGGCGGTGTGTCGACGGCCTGGCGTGCGCGGGACGATATGCGGGTGCGGGTGACGGGTGGTCGAGGCAGGATGCGGCCATGGATCACTCCCTTGACGTGCCTGAACTCGCCGCCGGTGACGGCTTCGTACTGCGGCCCTGGCGGCTTTCCGACCTGGATCTCGTGCGGGAGGTGTCCGAGGACGACTACATTCCGCTGATCACAACGGTGCCGTGTCCCTACTCGGAGGCGGAGGGTGTGGCGTTCGTCGAACGGCAGTGGGGACGAGCGGCCGGCGGAAGCGGCTTTCCCTTCGTCATCGCCCGTAGGAGTGACGGCCGGCCGGTCGGCAATGTGGGGCTGTGGCTGAGGGATCTGGGCCAGGGCAGGGCGTCACTGGGCTACTGGATCGCGAAGTCCGCGCGTGGCCAGGGCGCCGCCGCGGCCGCGCTTCGGGCCGTCACGGTCTGGGCCTTGCAGGACCAGCGGATCGCTCGGCTCGAACTCCATGTGGAGCCGTGGAACACGGCCTCGATACGCACGGCGGAGCGGGTGGGTTTCCGGCGTGAGGGCTTGCTGCGCAGCTGGCAGCAGGTCGGCGAGGAGCGGCGGGACATGTTCATGTACGCGATGGTGGACGGCGACACGCGCTGACGGGATGCGGTTCCTGCCGGTGCCCGGCCTGGCCGGCGGGAACCGTGGGCCACGGTCAGCGGTGGTCACGCGGTCCGGCGGACGCCTCTCAGCCGATGACGCGGATCGGCTGCCCCGCCCGGAACGCGGCGATGTCCTCCACGGCGTCGCGGTAGAAGACCTCGTACAGTTCGCGGGTCACGTAGCCGATGTGCGGGGTGAGCACGGTGTTCGGCAGGGTGCGCAAGGGGTGGTCGGGGGGCAGGGGCTCGGTGTCGTAGACGTCGAGTGCCGCGCACCTGATCGCCTCGCGGCGCAGGGTGTCCAGCAGGGCGTCCTGGTCGACGAGGGGGCCGCGCGAGGTGTTCACCAGGATCGCGGACGGCTTCATCGCGGCGAGTTCGGCGCTGCCGACGAGTCCTCGGGTGCGGGCGCTGAGCACCAGGTGCACCGACAGCACGTCGGCGCCGGCGAAGAGCTCTTCCTTGGTCACCGCCCTCACGCCGTGCTCGGCGGCGCGTTCGGGCGTGAGGTTCTGGCTCCAGGCGATGGTGTCCATGCCGAAGGCCTGGCCGATCCTCGCCACCCGGCTGCCCAGGTTTCCCAGGCCGAGGAGGCCGAGGGTCCTTCCGCGCAGCTCGGTGCCGACGGTGCGCTGCCAGCCCCCGTCCCGCATCGATCGTTCCTCCGCCGGCAGGTTGCGGGCGGCGGCGAGGATCAGGGCCCAGGTGAGTTCGACCGTGGGCCCGGGGTAGTACCCGGTTCCGCAGACGACGACTCCGCGCCGGGCGGCGGCCGCCAGGTCGATCGCGGCGTTGCGCGGGCCGGTGGTGACCAGCAGTCTCAGGTCGGGCAGCCGGTCCAGGACGTCGGCGGTGAACCAGGTGCGCTCGCGCATGGCGACGACCGTCTCGAAGCCGGCGAGCCTGCGCACCAGCTCGCCGGTGTCCGGGATGTGACGGTCGAACACCTCCACCTCGGCGTTCAGGCCGCTCCAGTCGGCGCAGTCGAGTGCCACGTTCTGGTAGTCGTCGAGCACCGCGATCTTCATGAGGGCGATGCTAGTCGAGGCCCTGGACCGACTCCGGCAGTACGCGGCGCCCCTGGCCGGCCAGGCCGTCCGCGTCGGTCGCCGTCCCCGGCCGGCGCGGACCGCTCCTTCGCCGGCTCCGTGTCAATGCGCCGTGCCACCGGTGCGGCCCGGGGCCTGTGCGCCGCCGGGCGGCCTACAGGTCGAACTCGATGTGTTCCACGTCGGTGAACCGCACCTCTTCGAGGCTGCCGGCGCGGCGGCCGCCGTCCTGGAAGTAGACGTCCCTGAGCGCTTCGGCGGCGATCTGCCGGAGCCGCTGGTCGGTGGCGCCCGCCTGCTGGGCGTCGAAGAGGCGGGCGGCGTACTGCGGAGGGAGGGCCACGGTCAGGTGGCGGATCCGGTCCTGGTCGGTGGTGCCGGCGGGGGCGGCGTAGCCGAGGCGGGCGCGGGTGTCGATGACGATGCCGTCGGTGGTCGACGCCCTCTCCTTGGCCCTGGCGCGGATCTGGGGCTGCCACCGCTTCCTGACCTCGGCCTCCAGGCGGGCGGCGAGGTCCGGGCGGGGTTTTCTGATCTGGTCCTTCACGTACCGCTCGACGGTGCGCTGGGAGATCCGCAGCAGTCGAACGCGCTGTCCCGGATCCCTGCCCGGCCGAGGGTCCCCGAGGCGCTCGGCCACGGAAGCCGATGCGGCACGCCTCCGGGGCGGGCAGGGATCGCGCGGCCCGATCGGGGCGGCGGGCGGCCCGGTCGCCGCTGGTAAAATGGGAGCACGCTTCGATGTCGCCGGGGCCCGTACCGAAGGGGTACGGGCCCTGGCGCGTTTCGGGCGTCGCATCGAGGAAGGTTCCCCATGACCGCGAAGCCGCCAGTCCCTGGACTCTCCCGTGCCGGCGAGCACCAGTCGGCGACGGCGCCGCAGGGTGAGCTCCCGACGCCGCAGGCGACCTCCGCCGGTCTGCCGCCGGCCGCGTCCTTCGACGCGCTCGGGCTGCCCGCACAGCTGGTGGCGACGATGAGCGGCCTCGGGGTGACGGAGCCCTTCCCGATCCAGGCGGCGACCCTGCCCAACGCGCTGGCCGGCCGTGACGTCCTGGGCCGGGCGCGGACCGGTTCCGGCAAGACGCTGGCCTTCGGGCTCGCGCTGCTCGTGCGGACCGCGGGTCTGCGGGCGGAGCCGAAGCGGCCGCTGGCCCTGGTCATGGTGCCGACCCGGGAGCTCGCGCAGCAGGTGAGCGATGCGCTGGAACCGTACGCGCGGACGCTGAACGTGCGGCTGGCGACGGTGGTCGGCGGTCTGTCGATCAACCGGCAGTCGGCGCTGCTGCGCACCGGTGCCGAGGTGGTCGTCGCGACGCCGGGACGGCTGGCCGACCTGGTGTCGCGGCGGGACTGTCATCTGGGCCAGGTGCGGATCACGGTGCTGGACGAGGCGGACCAGATGTGCGACCTGGGGTTCCTGCCGCAGGTCTCGGAGATCCTGGACCAGGTCCGCGGCGACGGCCAGCGGCTCCTGTTCTCCGCCACGCTCGACCGCAACGTCGACCAGCTGGTACGGGGCTACCTGCACGACCCGGTCGTCGTCTCGGTCGACCAGGTGGCCGGCTCGGTCGCCACGATGGAACACCACGTGCTGAACGTGCACGGCGCCGACAAGTACGCGACGGCGACCGAGATCGCGGCGCGGGACGGCCGGGTCCTGATGTTCCTGGACACCAAGGCGGCCGTGGACCAGTTCACCCGGCACCTGCGGGCCAGCGGGGTACGGGCCGCAGCCCTGCACAGCGGCAAGTCGCAGCCGCAGCGGACGCACACCCTCGCCCAGTTCAAGGCCGGTGAGGTCACCGTGCTGGTGGCCACCAACGTCGCCGCACGGGGCATTCACATCGACGCGCTCGACCTGGTCGTCAACGTCGATCCGCCGGCCGACGCCAAGGACTACCTGCACCGGGGCGGGCGTACGGCGCGCGCCGGGGAGTCCGGGAAGGTGGTCACCCTGGTCACCCACGGCGAGCGGCGCGAGGTGAACCGGGTGATGTCCGATGCCGGTATCCGGCCGACGGTCACACAGGTGCGCTCCGGCGAGCAGGCGCTGACGGCCATCACCGGGGCGAAGCGGCCTCCGGCCGGGGCCAAGGGCGGCGGCCATGTCCCCTTCGGCGGCCTCGGCACCCGTCCGGGCCGTCCGGCCAAGGAGTCCCGCAAGGCCGCCGAGGCCCGCAAGGCCGCGGAAGCCCGCGCGGCGGCCCGGGTGCGCAAGGGACGATGACACCGGGGCCCTGCCGGGCTCTACCGGGCTCCGCCGAGGGCAGCCGTGGCACGTACGGGTCCGGCGGACCGGAGAAACGGCCCCTGCCGGACGCGTGTCACGGACACGGACACGGCCGCGCGTCACCGACACGGCCGCGTCCCCAGGTCACGGAGCCGGGCCAACCGGGGAGGCCGACCACGGATGCGGTGGGTGGCCCGGGTCGCGGGCGCGGGGCGCGCCGACGGGGACCACGGACGCGACGGGCCGGCGCATGCCGCGGACGCGGGTCACAGAGCCCGGCCACGAAGGCCGGGCACGGGCGCGGTGGGCGAACGTAGGCCGCAAGCACAGCCGCAGACGCAGACCGCGAGCGCAGCCGCACGCGCAGACCGCGGGCGCGGCGTTCCTATCCCTCGGCCGTGCTCAGCCAGGTGCCGATGCCCTTCAGCGCGCCGGGGCCGGAGTCGGAGCTGACGTTGCGGGCCAGGTCGGCCACGGAGACGGAGCGCAGGGCGTCGCGCCAGGCGGTCTCGGCGTCGGCCATGGCGCGGCTGATGGCGCAGGGGGCGGGGCAGGACTCCGGCGAGGCGGCCAGCGGGCCGCGCTGGCGGATCTCGGTGCAGACGAACGCCGGGCCGGGTCCGTCGATGGCCTCGACGACGTCGAGCACCGTGATCTGCGCGGGGGAACGGGTGAGGACGTAGCCGCCCGCCTTGCCCTGGACCGACCGGACGAGGTCGGCGCGGGAGAGGGCCTGGAGCTGTTTGGCGAGGTAGCTGGGCGAGACGTCGTGCAGTTGTGCCAGCCGTGCGGCCGGTACCGGTTCCTCCACCGCGGTCAGCACGACACAGCAGTGCAGTGCCCACTCGACCCCACCCGACATCTTCACGGCTTCACTCTAATCCACCCTCCCCTTGACTCGGACATCAATCATCCGAGTAATATCCCGGACATCGAATGTCCGAGTAAAGGGCGGGAGTGCGCGAGCGCCTCTTTCGCTATATAGCGGACATAAGCCATCGAAGAAGGGCAGGACGTGTCATGAAGATCGCGGTCATCGGCGGAACCGGACTCATCGGATCGCAGGTCGTACGGGACCTGAACGCGGCCGGGCAGGAGGCGGTCCCGCACTCGCTGTCCACCGGCGTCGACGTCCTCACCGGCAAGGGCCTGGACGAGGCGCTGGCCGGCGCCGACGTGGTCGTCAACCTGACCAACTCCCCCACCTTCGACGACGCCTCCCCCGCGTTCTTCCGGACCTCGATGGACAACCTCCTGGCCGCGGCCGAACGCGCGGGCGCCGGACACTTCGTCGTGCTGTCCATCGTCGGCGTCGACCAGGTCCCCGAGCTCGACTACTACCGCGCCAAGACCCTTCAGGAAGACCTCCTCAAGGCCGGCCCGGTCCCCTACTCCATCGTCCGCGCCACCCAGTTCATGGAGTTCATGGACGCCACCCTGTCCTGGACCGCCGACGAGGACACCGTCCGCCTGCCCCGCACCCCCCTGCAGCCCGTCGCCGCGGCCGACGTCGCGGCCACCGTCGCCGAGGTCGCCGCCGGATCCCCCCTCAACGGCACCCTCGACCTCGGCGGACCCGACACCTACACGCTCGACGAGATCGGCCGCATCACCCTCGCCGCCAAGGGCGACCAGCGCTCGGTCACCGTCGACGACACCGCCGGCATGTTCGCCGTCCCCCAGGGCGACGTCCTCACCACCAAGGAGGGCGCCCGCATCGCCCCCACCCGCTACACCGACTGGCTGAAGTAGCCCCCGGGTAGTCTGGCCGGGGCCCGCTCGCGCCGAACCTCCCGAAGGCACCCGTCCGCGGGAAAAACGGCGCGCGCCGGCCGGCCCTCGGGCGGTACGGTCCCGAAATGCTCGATGAGGACGGCTACTTCGGAGAATCCATCGCGGCCGGCTACGACGACTCGGCCGCGGACATGTTCCAGCCCGGCGCGGTCGATCCGGCGGTCGACATGCTGGCCGGGCTCGCCGGCGGCGGCCGGGCGCTGGAGTTCGGCGTCGGCACCGGCCGGATCGCGCTGCCGCTGGCCCGCCGCGGGGTCCCGGTGCACGGGATCGACATGTCCCGGGCCATGGTGGCCCGGCTGCGCGCGAAGCCGGGCGGCGACGCCGTCGGGGTGACCATCGGCGACTTCGCGACGTCGAAGGTGCCGGGTACGTTCGCGGTGGCGTACCTCGTCTTCAACACGATCAACAACCTGACGACGCAGGACGCCCAGGTGGCCTGCTTCCGCAACGCGGCCGCCCATCTGGACCCCGGCGGCCGCTTCGTCGTCGAGGTGGGGGTGCCGGACCTGCGCCGGCTGCCGCCGGGACAGAACGCCGTACCGTTCCACATCAGTTCGACACGCTGGGCGTTCGACACCTTCGACGTCGCGACCCAGGCGATGAGTTCGCACTACGTCACGATCACCGACGGGCGCGCGGAGCACTGGTCCCTCCCGTTCCGGTACGTGTGGCCGGCCGAGCTGGACCTGATGGCACAACTCGCCGGGATGCGGCTGCGCGACCGGTGGGAGGGGTGGACACGGGCCCCGTTCACCGGCGAGAGCACCCGGCATGTCTCGGTCTGGGAGAAGCCCGCCGACTGACCCCCAGCCTGCTGCCCCCCCCTACCGGACCCCGGCCGACCGGACCCCGCCGGCCGACCCCCGCCCGGTGCCCGGGCCGGGCCGGTTCAGGTCGGATCAGGTCGGATCAGGGGGCGACGAAGGCCGGGCCGGGCCCCGCAGGGGGGCGGCGCGGGTGGGACGCGGGCCATGACGGGGCCTCACCTCGCGCTGCCCGCCGGCCGTGCGGGGGCATCCCTCTCAGGTCGCCTGCGGCAGCCACGTGGCGCCGGCCTGGGCGGCGCGGATGAAGGCGCGTACGTGGGCGGGCAGGACGGCGCCGTTGAGCCAGGCCAGTGCGATCGGCGCGCTGGGCAGGTCGCTCACCGGGACGGCCCTGATCCGCGGTGACAGGCCCGCCTCCACCGAACGGAAGGAGAAGTGGAGCGCCTGCGTGGTGGTCAGGGTGTGGGTCAGCGCGTCCTGGGTGGTGAGCGTGTGGACGCGGCGGATCGGTGTTCCGGCGGGGGTGTGCGGGGGGACGATCAGGTCCCACACGGACTCCGGGAACCCCTGCGGCCGGTCGAAGGCGTCGTAGGAGGCGGCTTCCTCGACCGACACCGTGTCGCGGGAGGCGAGCGGGTGGTCCGTGCCGACGAGCACGGCGCGGGCGTCGAAGCCGACCGGCGGACCCACCGCGATGTCGTTCTCGTGCGGGCTGTACTTCACCAGCATGACGTCGACCCGGCGGGTGCGCAGCTGTGTGAACGACTCGCGGACGCTGGAAGGGACCAGGACGAAGTCCTCGATGCGTGCGCCGGTCCGGGCGATGACGCCCTTGGCGAGGTCCGGTGTCACGTGTATGCCGAAGCGGATCGCGGGGGCGTCGGTAATACCGAGGCCGCGGGTGGTTGGCTCGGGGTCGGTCAGGTGGACCATGTCAGAGCTCCTCGGTGAGGCGGCGTGGGACAGGGAGGGTCGGGGGCGCACCAGGAGGTGCTGTGGGGGTGCGTGGGGGGTGGTGCTGTGGGGGTGCTGCGGGGGCGGCGTACGTCGGAACCCGGTGCGTACGTACGGCGGTGAGCGCGCGTCCGTGGCCCGCCGGGCGGGGTGACGGACGCGGCGCCGGCCGGCCGCCGGGGCCGGCCGGGCCGTTCACGGCGGGACCGTTCATGGCAGGGCCCGTTCATGGCAGGGCCGTTCACGACGGCTCCGGGCGGGCCGGTGGCCCAGGAGGTCTCCCGGGCGGTGGCGGTGATCCGCGCGGCGGGGTGGTGCGGGTCGCGGCCGGTGTTCCACGAGCGCGGCGCCGGCGCGGCCGTCCGGCCGTGTGCGGCGGTTCCTCCGGCGCGGGGCGGCAGGAAGGGGCCGGGCCCGCGGGCGCCGCTCGTACGGCCGGCGCGTGAGCGCGCCGGGAGCGGCCGCCGCCCGGTCGAGGTCCGCCGGCCGGGGACGTCCGTCCGCCGTGGTGCGGGAGCGGGCGGCCGGCACCGGACAGCGGGTGGCGGGGTGCCGGTGCGGTGGGCGTCCGTACGCGGGCGGGGTGCGGCCGGTGTCCGCCGGAACGCGGCGGGCGGCGGGGCCGGGCGGGCGGGGTGCCGGAGTACGGCCTGGTGGGCTCGTGCGATGCGGGTGCGGGTGCGGTGCGGCGGCGGCGTGCCGCGCCGGGACGCGTGGCCGCCGGCGGCTGTCACGCCCCGACAGGTGACCCGCGCGCGCCGCCGGGCCTTGCGCGCCGCCCGGTGTCCGCGGTCCGGGCGCACACGGGCCGTCCGGTTCCCGGTGTCGGTACATCCGGGAATCCGGTGGCCGCCCGGTGTCGGAGGGCGGGAGGCAGCGCGTGCGCGGGAGGACATCCCGGTGGCCAGGGCCGCTGACGCCGGGTCAGGGACCCGGTGCCCGGACGGGTTCGGCCCGGCCCCTGTCGCGCGGTCCGCCCGGCCGGCCGGTGCACCTCGCGGCGGCACCGCTGACGCTCAGTGGTGTACTCATGCCGTCAGCCTCGCGGGTCGGGCGCACCGCGCGACAGCCGGGAAGGGCACATCTAATAATTCACTTACGGATCGCTTCCCGTTCGGACGGCGCGCGGCGCGGTGGTGGTGCGGGGTGGGTCAGGCCTGGCGGCCGAGGTCGGCCAGCGGCTCGCCGGAGAGGCGGAAGACGGTCAGTTCCTTGCCCTGGACCGAGGGGATCTCCGCGCCGAGGGACCGGTAGAAGGCGGCGGTGGGCTCGTTGGTGACCCTGCCCCACCACTGCATGTGGCGGTAGCCGCGCGTGACGCACAGGCCGGCGAGGGTGCTCAGCAGGGCCGTGTCGAAGCCGCGTCCGACCGCGTCCTCGCGGACGTAGATGTCGTCGATGTGGATGGCGGTGCCGCGCCAGGTGCTGTAGACGAGGGCCCACAGGGTGTAGCCGACGATCTCGTCGGTCTTGTCGTCGACGGCGAAGTGGGCCCAGGCCACCGGGTCGGGGCCGAACAGGGCGCGGCGCAGTTCGTCCTCGTCGGTGCTGATCTGCTGGGTCGCCTCCTCGTTCTCGGCCATCCCGTGCACCATCGTGTGGAGCAGCGTGACGTCCTCGGCGGTGACTGGACGAATCATGTGTGCCATCCCCTGATCCTGGTGGTCCGATGAACCGGCCGCGTGGGTGCGGCGAGCGGGCGGTGCGGCGTCGGGGTGCCGCGGCGGCCGGGCCCCCGGGGGCTCAGGTTCGCACGCGTGTGCAGATGCCATGGATCGGTGGCGGGGGGACTGGTGGAATTCCCAGACTTCGCTGTGCGCGCTTCCCGCGGGAGGGCCCCGAAGGTAAATACGGGGGTGGGTGGGAAGGTTCGCGTCGTCCGTCTCAGGAATACCCTCGAATGCGGGTGGCCAAGCGGGCGGGGACATGCTTGTACCACATGGTCGGCCGGGAGGAAAAGGCCTGTCGGGCTTGGTCCTGTTCTCTCGTGACGTTCCATTGTTTTCCCTACCACCTGCCTGCCGAGGTATCCGGTCGGCGGCTGCGGCGGCCAGAATTCATTGTCCGGAGGCGGCCTGCAGGCGTGGTGACACAAGAGCCCGGCGGTCGCGTGGCCGGAGTGACGATTCAACGCGCAGAGAGGCAGCCATGATAGAGCCGGTACGGTTCGAGCTCAGCGCCCGGGACATTCCCGAGACCTGGTACAACATCGCCGCCGACCTCGACTATGTGGCGCCGGTGTTGAGCCCGGCGACCGGTAAGCCGGTCACACGTGACGAGATGACCCGCACGATGCCGGAGGCGCTGGTCGACCAGGAGCTCAGCAGGGAAGCCGAGTTCGAGATTCCCGGAGAGGTGCGGCAGTTCTACGCCCGGTGGCGGCCGGCGCCGCTGCTGCGTGCCCGTGGTCTGGAGAAGGTCCTGGACACGCCGGCGCGGATCTACTTCAAGTACGAGGGTGTGGCGCCGACCGGCAGCTTCAAGCCGAACTCCGCGATCCCGCAGGCCTACTACAACAAGCGCGCGGGCCGTACCGGCCTGATCGCGGAGACCGGTGCGGGCCAGTGGGGCAGCGCGGTCGCGTTCGCCGCGTCCCTGTTCGGCATGGACGCCAAGGTGTTCATGGTGAACGTGAGCTTCCAGCAGAAGCCGTACCGGCGGGCGCTGATGGAGACCTTCGGGGCGAGCTGCACGCCGAGCCCGAGCATGGAGACGGAGGCCGGGCGTGCGGTGCTGAAGGAGAACCCGGACCACCCGGGCAGCCTGGGCATCGCCAAGTCCGAGGCGTTGCAGGTCGCCTTCTCCGACCCGCGCTGGGGTTACACCCGCGGCAGCGCGCTCAACCACGTGTGTGCGCACCAGACGGTGATCGGGCAGGAGGCGCTCCTGCAGATGGAGATGGCCGGGGACTACCCGGACATCGTGGTCGGCTGCGCGGGCGGCGGCTCCAACCTGGCGGGGCTGTCGTTCCCGTTCCTGCGGGCGCAGCTGCACGGCGGGCCCAAGATCCGGTTCATCGCCGCCGAGCCGGCCGCGTGCCCCTCGCTCACGCAGGGGCGGATCGCCTACGACTACTCGGACACCGCCGGGCTGACCTCGCTGACCCGCACGCACACGCTGGGCCACCAGTTCGTGCCGCCGTCGGTGCACGCGGGCGGGCTGCGGGCGCACAACATCGCTCCGCTGGTCAGCCGGGTCGTGGAGGAGGGTCTGATGGAGGCGGTGGCGCTGCGTCAGCGTGACTGCTTCGAGGCCGGTGTGCTGTTCGCGCGTACCGAGGGCATCGTGCCCGCTCCTGAGTCGACGCACGCGATCCGCGGCGCGGTCAACGAGGCGATCCGGTGCCGTGAGGAGGGCGTGGGCAAGACCATCCTGTTCGGCCTGTCCGGGCACGGGAACTTCGACCTGAGTGCCTACGACCGTTATCTGTCCGGCAGTCTCGCCGACGACAGCATCGACCCGGGCGCCCTCGAGCACGGGCTGGAGAGCATTCCCAAGCTGGTGAACGCCTGACGCAGTCCGGCCCGCCCGTAAGCAGGAGCACAGGAGAAGGGACGGGACGATCCCGTGAAACGTGTCAGCGCCGTGCAGTTCGTGGTCCTGGGGGTCATCTGGGGCTCCAGTTATCCCCTGATCAAGGTCTCCGGCGAGGGGCTGAACCCGGGTCAGCTGGTGCTGGCCCGGCTGGTCCTGGGGGCGGTGGTCCTGCTCGGCATCGGTGCGGTGACGGGCGCGGGGCTGCCGCGTTTCGGCTTCGTGTGGGTGCACATCACCGTCACGACCGTGCTGGGCATGGTCGCGCCGTTCCTTCTCCTCGCCTGGGGCGAGCAGCACACCAGTGCCGCCATGGCCGGTGTGCTGACCGGTGCGACCCCGCTGCTGACGCTGGCGCTGGCCACCGTGCAGCTGCGCACCGAGCGGGCGACGCTGCGCCGCAGTGCGGGGCTGACGCTCGGCTTCGCCGGCATCGTGCTCGCCATCGCGCCCTGGAACGGTGCGACGGGTACCGCGGGCGGTGAGATGGCGTGTCTGGCGGTCGCCGTGATCTACGCGGGGCATGCGGTGTTCGTCCGCAAGTTCCTGTCCGACCGCGGTATCTCCCCGATGTCCTCGGCCAGTGCGCAGGTTCTGGTGGCGCTGGTCATCCAGGCGGCGCTGCTGCCGTTCCTGGGGTGGCGCACCCCGTCGTTCACCTGGTCGGTCTCGCTGAGCATCGTGCTGCTGGGGGTGTTCGGCACGGGGCTCGCCTATGTGCTCTACAACCGGCTGATCGCGGACATCGGTGCGACCGGTGCCTCCGCGGTCAACTACCTGGTGCCGTTCATCAGTCTGGTGGTCAGCGCCGTCTTCCTCGGGGAGCGGTTCAGCTGGAACGTGCCGGTCGGCGGTGCGGTGATCGTGGTGAGCATCCTGCTCGGCGAGAACCAGCTGTCGCGGCTGGGGCGGCGTCCGGTCGTCACGGGTCCCGAGCCGGAGTTCGCGCCGGCCGCGGTGGCGGTGGGGGCCGTGCGGGCGGAACCCGCGGGTGAGGCGGGGCGCGTTCCCTGACCGTGCGGGCGCGCCGCGGTGCCGCCGGGCGGGGTGAGGTCCCCGTGCGTACGCGGCGGCCGGGGCCGCCGGTCGCGGTGGAGCGGGTCCGGTGCGCGGCGCGCACCGCCGGCCGCGTACCGCCGGCCGGCGCGTTCACGAGCCGGGGCACCTGTGGCCCCGGTGCCTCATCCAGGAAGTTTGGAGGTTGATGTCGCAGATGGCCGCCACCGATCCCCGTACCCGGCCGATCCGGATCGCCGTTCTGGCCCGCCGGCCGCTGCTCGTGACGGCGCTGCGTGCCCTGGTGGCCGCGGAGGCGGAGCTGGAGGAGGCCGGGGTGGCCGATTCCGGGCCGCAGCTGCTGTGTCTGCTGGACGAGCAGGAGCCGCGGGTCGTGCTGATCGACGACTCCGATCCGGGCTGGGAGACCGGTGACATCCTGCGTGCGGTCGCCGGGCGGGCCGGCGGGGTGGCGGCGGTGGTCCTGGTCGACCAGTGCGTGGACGAGACGGCGCTGGAGTATCTGCGGGCCGGGGCGGACGGGTTCGTGCTGCACGACGCGGCGCTGAGTGAGATCGCCACCGCGATCCGGGCGGTCTCGGACGGGTACGCGGTGCTGCCGCCGCCGCTGACGCGCCGGCTGGTGGACCTTCTGGTCCGGCGTGGGCCGGCGCAGGTGGTGGTGCCGCAGGTGTCGACGCTGACGTCGCGGGAGCGGGAGATCTTCGATCTGATCGCGGCGGGCATGTCCAACAGCGAGGTCGCCCAGGAGCTGGTGCTGAGCGAGAAGACCGTGAAGTTCCATGTGTCCAACCTGCTGCGCAAGCTCGGTGTGCGCAGCCGTGCGCAGGCCATCGTCCGTGCGTGGGACCGGGGTGTTCTGGCCGGCCCGCGGGGCGGGGGTTTCTAGCACCGAGGCACCAAGGCACCGAGGCACCGAGGACTGTCGTGGAAACGGGTGTGGGATTTCCTGCGGTACAGGTGTCATCGGTGTGGTGACGGATGCTCGTCGAAGGCGGTCGGGACCGGATTCAATTCACGGTCAGGACCGCCTGGACGAGTTTTTCTGTTTTCTGGGAAAAGGGGCGGCGGTAATGCGTCCGAGACGCCGGTCACAGTTTATTCGCCGCGCCCGTGTAATCCGGTCCTGATGCAGGTCCAAAGAACGGGTACAAAACCCGGCCGCTAGTCCGAAGAAATCGACGGGGCGGCGCCCTCAGAATGTTCGTGACGGTATATCCGGTCGGAGGACTCGAATGCTCGGGTCCATCGATTTTCGATCAATGGGGAGTCATGTCCAGATCGGTGGCGGCGGACGTCGCAGTGCGTGCGAGGCAAAGCCCGGACGATCCGGCGCTGCTGTTCGGCGGCGCGCGGGACGAGGTCGTCACGTATGCCGAACTGGTCGGGGCGGCGGAGCGGATCGGGGCGGAACTGGCCGGCCGGTATCCCGACACCCGCCGCCCGCTCGCGCTCCAGGCGTCGAAGTCGACCGTGGCGATCGCCACGGTCCTGGCCTGCATGCAGGCCGGACGGCCGCTGCTGCTGGCCTCCACGGAACTCGGCCGGGAGCTCCTGGCCGAGCTGGTCGAACGCAGCGGCTGTCAGGCCGTACTGGGGGTCGCCGAGGAGCGTCTGACGCACCGCCCGGTGGCCGGCGACGCGCGGGGCGGGCCGGTGCTGCCGCAGGACACGAGCCTGCTGCTGACGACGTCCGGTTCCACCGGCATCCCCAAGCTCGTCCCGCTGGGCGGGGCCGGCGTCGACGCCTTCACCTCCTGGGCGGGCAGCGCGTTCGCGCTCGGCACCGGTACGCGGGTGCTGAACTTCGCCCCCCTCAACTTCGACCTCACCCTCCTGGACATCTGGGGGACGCTGCGCCACGGCGGCTGTGTGGTGCCGGTGGACCACGACCGGGCCGTCGACACCAAGCACCTGCTGGGGCTGCTGGCGAGCACCCGGCCGCATGTCGTGCAGGCGGTGCCGATGTTCTTCCGGCTGCTGACCGAGGCGGGCACCGCCTCCGAGTTCCCGGGCGTGCGTGAGCTGCTGCTGACGGGTGATCACGTGCCGCGGTCGGTGCGGGCCGGACTCGCCCGGCTCTTCCCGGCGGCGCGGCTGCACAACGTGTACGGCTGCACCGAGACGAACGACAGCATGATCCACACCTTCTCCGCCGCCGAGGCGGCGGACCGGGAGGTGCTGCCGCTGGGCAGTCCGCTGCCGGGCGTGCTGGTGGAGGTGGTGGCCGACGGCGCGGTGCTGCGGGGCGCCGGCAGCGGCGAACTGCTGGTCTCGACGCCGTTCCAGACCGCCGGGTATCTCGGCGAGGCCGGGGCGAAGGACCGGTTCGTCGTGCGCGGTGACCGCGTCTGGTACCGCACCGGCGACGTGGTCACCCGCTCCGCCGGCGGTGAACTGGCCCTGGTGGGCCGTACCGACTCGCAGGTCAAGGTGCGCGGTGTGCGCATCAACCTGGAGGAGGTCGAGCGGGTCCTGCAGGGCCACGGAGGTGTCGCCGAGGCGGCCGTGGTGGCCGTGCCGCACCCCGTCTCGGGACGTGCACTGCACGCGTTCGTCCGGCGCAGCGACGACGCGGTGACCGGACTGCAGCTGCGCAGCTACTGCGCAGCCAAGGTCAACCGGGCGGCCATTCCCGCCGCCTTCCACCTGATGACCGACCCACTGCCGATCGGGCCCACCGGCAAGGTGAGCCGTCGCCTCCTCATGGAGAAGATCGAATGACCATCCAACGCGACATCACCGCGCACATCGTGGCGGAGTACCTGCCCGGCACCCCCGTCTCGGAACTGGACCCGTCCTACGACCTGCTGGAGAACGGCGTCATCAGCAGCCTGGACCTGCTGCGGCTCATCGAGTGGCTGGGTGACCGCTTCGACATCCCGTTCGCCGACCTGGAGATCTCCCCGGACGACTTCCGGTCCGTGGCCGCCGTCGAGAAGGTCGTCCGCCGCTACGCGGGCGTCACCGCTCCCGAGTAACCCCCCGCTCCCCCGCACCTCCACACCCAGGAGAAAGAAAGGAAACCATGTTCATTCGCGAGAAGTCGCAGGTCACACCGGTCGAGTGGGGAAGCGGTCCGAGTCACCGCCTCCTGGTCGAAGCGGACAACATGGGCTTCGGCATCTGCCACACGGTCGTCCGCGCGGGCACGAAGTCACGGCTGCAGTACCGGCGCCACCTCGAGGCGTGCTACTGCATCTCCGGCTCGGGCCGCGTCGAGGCCGCCGACGGCAGCGTCGCGCAGGACCTGACCCCCGGTGTGCTGTACGTCCTCGACGAGCACGACGCCCACTTCCTGATCGCCTCCCCCGACCAGGACATGGAGCTGGTCAGCGTCTTCAACCCGCCGCTGAGGGGCGACGAGAGCCACGCGCTCAGCGACGAAGCCTTCTCCCAGTACTGAGGATCGGAATCTCCCCCGTCATGATGCGCTGGAGCGAGGAACAGCAGGAACTGCGTGAGGCGATCGGCGCCGTGGCCACGAAGGCCGGCGCCGACCACCTCGAACGCGACCAGGCCGGCACGTTCGACCGGGACGGCTGGCAACGACTCAAGGACGTCGGCCTGTTCGGGCTGCCGTTCGACCCCCGGCACGGGGGGCTGGGCAAGGACCTGCTGACCACCGTCCACGTGCTGGAGCAGCTCGGCCACGACTGCCAGGACTCCGGGCTGAACTTCTCGGTGTCCACCCACATGGTCAGCACCGGTGTCCCGCTCCAGCGGTTCGGTTCGTCGGCGCTCAAGGCCCGCTACCTGCCGGAGATCTGTGCCGGCACGATGATCGGCGCGCACGCCATCACCGAGCCCTCCGGCGGTTCGGACGTGATGGGGATGCAGACCACCGCCGTCCTGGACGGCGACGACTTCGTCCTCAACGGGAGCAAGTCGTTCATCAGCAACGCCTCGATCGCCGACGTGATCGTCGTCTACGCCCGTACCGGCGCGCCCGGGGACCTGGCCGGGATCACCGCGTTCCTGGTGCGCCGGGACTCGCCGGGGCTGTCGGTCGGCAACCCCATCTCGAAGATGGGGCTGCGCACCTCGCCGCTGGCCGAGGTGTTCCTGGACGACGTCCGGGTGCCCCGTGACCACGTGGTCGGCAGCAAGGGCGCGGGGTTCCTCATCTTCGACCACGTCATGAAGTGGGAGATCCTGTGCGGCTTCGGGATCAACGTCGGCGAGATGCGCCGGCGCCTGGAGCGGTGCGTGGAGTACGCCCGTACCCGGACCCAGTTCGGGTCGGTCATCGGTGCGAACCAGTCGGTCGCCAACATGATCGTCGAGATGCGGATCGACCTGGAGACCTCGCAGAAGTGGATCTACGACACCGCCGAGAAGGTGCAGTCCAAAGCCGACGCCGCCAGTGACGTCGCGATGACCAAGCTGGTGGTGAGCGAGGCGAACGTGCGCTCCGCGCTGAACGCGATCCAGGTCTTCGGCGGTTACGGCTACGTCAGCGAGTACGGAGTCGAGAAGGACCTGCGGGACGCCGT
This sequence comes from Streptomyces sp. NPDC059668, assembly GCF_042734135.1. Lineage (NCBI taxonomy): Bacteria > Bacillati > Actinomycetota > Actinomycetes > Kitasatosporales > Streptomycetaceae > Streptomyces > Streptomyces sp. NPDC059668. The sequence goes on from NZ_JBHWEL010000020.1 coordinate 112,182, forward strand.
GGGCGGGCGGATCTACTCCGGCACCTCGGAGATCCAGCGCCAGCGACTGGCCACCCTCATGGGCCTGAACCGTCCGCTCAGGCCCGCGCAGGCCTGAGGATCTGGAAGGAATCCCGAGAAACATGGCAGAGAACACCGGTGCCGCGGCTGCGGCCGGCACCGCCACCGAGACGGCCACGCTGGCCGCGACCGAGTTCCTGGACCACCGCTCGCCCACCGTCCGCGCGTTCGTCGACAAGACCCTCGCCCGCGCGAAGGAGACCGAGAGCGACACCCAGAAGGCGATAGCCCTCTACTACGCCGTCCGGGACGGCATCACCTACGAGGTGTACGGCGCCGATCTGACCCGGCACGGCCTGAGCGCGACCGGCGTGCTGGAGAAGGGCTTCGGGTTCTGCGTCCACAAGTCCATCCTCTACGCGGCGGCGCTGCGTGCCGTGGGCATCCCGAGCCGGGTCTACTACGGCGACGTACGCAACCACCTCGCCTCGCCGCGGCTGCGGGAGCTGGTCGGCGGGGACGTCTTCCGCTTCCACAGCCTGACCGTGGTCAACCTCGACGACCGGTGGGTGAAGGCGACCCCGGTCTTCAACAAGCTTCTCTGCCGGCTCTACAAGATCAAGCCGCTGGACTTCGACGGCCGCACCGACAGCCTGTACCACCCGTTCGACGAGGACGGCCGCCAGCACATGGAGTTCATCCACGAGCACGGCTCCTTCGACGACGTCCCCTACGACCTGGTGGTCGGCGGGATCCAGCAGGCGCACCCGCAGCTGTTCGCGAGCGCGCACACCACCGTCTCCGGATCGCTGGCCGACGAGGCCGCGACCGCGACGGTCTGAGCCGGCGTGGGGGGGGGGGCGCCCCCCCCGCGCCCCCCCCCCCGGGCGCCCCCGCCCCCCCCCCCCCCCCCCCCCCCCCCCCCCCCCCCCCCGCGCCGGG
>NZ_JBHWEL010000020.1:113133-130646 GCF_042734135.1 Streptomyces sp. NPDC059668
TCACACACCCTGTCTCGGGGCCGCGCCCGGCCGGGCCCGGGGGGGGGGCGGGGGGGGGGGGGGCGGGGGGGGCCCCCCCCCCCGCCCCCCCCGGGGGGGCGCCCCCCCCCCCCACCGCCCAACCGCACACACACGCGCACACCCACGGGAACGGAGATCGCCGTGCCGGCAGCGGCAGGAATCGTCGACGACCTCACCGGATACGCCGAGTACGCCGGCTGGTCGCACACGCTGCACCGCAGCCACCCCGGAGGGCACCTGGTGCTGCCGGGCGCCTATCTGAAGTGGTACGACATCCGCGGCGCGGAGCAGGAGGCGACGCCCGAGGTGAGCGACCGGGCGCGGGTGTTCCTGCGCGCCGAGGAGGCGGCCGGACGGCTGGCGTTCCGCAAGGAGTTCGGCTACGTGCTGCTGCACCGCTGCGGCGACAACCACTTCATGCAGGTCTGCGTGTGGCGCGACCGCAACGAGCTGGTCCAGGCGATCTACGCCGACACCGGCGGCGGCTTCCGGCCCTACGAGCAGGAGCCCGGTCTCCAGCTCGCCGCCCAGGACGTCGTCGAACTGGACGTGACCGGGTACGAGCGTCGCGCCTGGTCGCTCTACCTGCGCTCGGCGCGTGACAGCGCCGCGAAGCGGGCCTACCTCGACGACTTCGACACCGAGCGCCCGGTGGGCTGACGCTTGCGAAAGGCAGGAAGCGACGTGTCCCTTCACCCGGTCACCGACCACGCGTTCGGCCCCCGCCTCATCGGTGAGGTCCGCTCCGACCGTCCGCTGATCGTCGCGGCCGTGGAACAGGAGGCGGCCCGCCTGGACGACAGGTTCCCCCTCCTGGTCACCGGGATGGGAAAGGTCAACGCGGCGGCGGCGCTCGCCCTCACCCTCTCCGGGGGCGAGCGCCCCGCCGGGATCGTCAACCTGGGCACGGCCGGGGCGCTGAAGGAGGGCCTGCCGGGCGGCGTCCACGAGATCTCCCGGGTCGTCCAGCACGACCTCGACACGGCCCTCCTGCACCGGATCAGCGGCCGCGTCTACGGTGCCCCCCTCACCGTGGGCGCGGACCGCGGACCCACCCTGGCGACCGGGGACACCTTCGTCACCGACTCCGCCGTCCGTGAACGGCTCGCCCTCGAGGCCGACCTCGTCGACATGGAGGGGTACGCCGTCGCGACCGTCGCACAGCACCTCAACATCCCCGTGCGCCTCGTCAAGTTCGTCAGCGACAGCGCCGACGAGGACGCGCACACCACCTGGCCCGAGGCCCTCGACCACGCCGCCGGGATCCTGGCCGGCTGGGTCGAGGAGCACATCGCCCCGCCCCGCACATCCCGCCGTCTCCCCCGCCGTACCCGCACGTCCGTCACCTTCACCGTCCACCCGCTGTCAGCGCCCCACGCCGCATAGGGCTGCACCGCCGACAGCCCTCGCACCCAAGGGAGCGCTGTGTCTCATCGCCTGTTCACTTCGGAGTCCGTGACAGAGGGACACCCCGACAAGATCGCCGACCAGATCAGCGACACCATTCTCGACGCCCTGCTGAGCCAGGACCCCACCTCGCGCGTGGCCGTGGAAACACTGATCACCACCGGTCTGGTGCACGTGGCCGGCGAGGTCGCGACCACGGCCTACGTGCCCATCGCCCAGCTCGTCCGCGACAAGATCCTGGAGATCGGCTACGACTCCTCCGTCAAGGGCTTCGACGGCCTGTCGTGCGGGGTGTCCACGTCGATCGGCACGCAGTCCCCCGACATCGCGCAGGGCGTCGACTCGGCGTACGAGAAGCGCGCCGGGAACGGGGAGAGCGACGACCTGGACCAGCAGGGCGCCGGCGACCAGGGCCTGATGTTCGGCTACGCGACGGACGAGACGCCGGAGCTGATGCCGCTGCCGATCCATCTGGCGCACCGGCTCTCCCACCGGCTGTCGCAGGTCCGCAAGAACGGGACGGTTCCCTATCTGCGCCCGGACGGCAAGACGCAGGTCACCATCGAGTACGACGGCGACCGGGCGGTCCGGCTGGACACCGTCGTCGTGTCCTCCCAGCACTCCGCGGACATCGACCTGGACTCCCTCCTCGCCCCCGACATCCGCGAGTTCGTGGTGGAGCCGGAGGTGCGGGCGCTGGCGGACAACGGCATCAAGCTGGACACCGAGGGCTACCGCCTGCTGGTCAACCCGACCGGCCGCTTCGAGATCGGCGGCCCGATGGGCGACGCCGGCCTGACCGGCCGCAAGATCATCATCGACACGTACGGCGGCATGGCCCGCCACGGCGGCGGCGCCTTCTCCGGCAAGGACCCCTCCAAGGTCGACCGCTCCGCCGCGTACGCGATGCGCTGGGTCGCCAAGAACGTCGTCGCCGCGGGCCTCGCCTCGCGCTGCGAGGTCCAGGTCGCCTACGCCATCGGCAAGGCGCGCCCGGTCGGCCTGTTCGTGGAGACCTTCGGCACCCACACCGTCGACGTCGAGCGGATCGAGAAGGCCATCGACGAGGTCTTCGACCTGCGCCCGGCCGCGATCATCCGCGACCTCGACCTGCTGCGCCCGATCTACGCGCAGACCGCCGCCTACGGTCACTTCGGCCGCGAGGGCGACGGCTTCACCTGGGAGCGCACCGACCGCGTCAACGCCCTGCGCACGGCCGTCGGCCTCTGAGGGCTGTCGGGGAGAGCGCGTCACGGCGCGCCCTGCCGCAACGCGCAGGGGCCCGGCATCCGCGGGGATGCCGGGCCCCTGCGCGTTCCCGCGGGGCGCCCCGGGCGGGCCGGGCAGGAGGCTCAGCCGTGGGGCGCGTACGCGTGCAGCCGCTTGGTCCACTCCGGTGCGAGCAGCGCCCGCGCGCTCTCGCGCGGGACGCTGAAGTGCACGTCGCGGCTGTCGTCGTCGGCCGGTGTGGGGGTGACCAGGAGCGTCCAGGGCACGGGGCTGGAGGGGAACTCGAACCAGAACGGCCGTCCCACGCCGAAGTCGATCTCGTAGACGGGCAGCCGGCTGACGTTGTTGACCGCGACGGTTCCCCCGAAGGCGTCCAGGGCCATGCGGCTCAGGACGAGGTGGGTGCGCCGGGCGTCGCGCTGGGCCTCCAGGAAGGCGACCTCGTCGCGGACCCGGTCGGCGGTGATGTCGTCGACGGCCCGGCGTACGGTCGCGACGGTGTCGGCGAGGGAGGCGGCGCGCAGTTCTCCGGCCGGCAGTTCCGGGGTGACGTTGGTGACGGCGTTGCCCCAGTATCCGTCGGGCAGGGCCGCGCGCAGGGCGGAGCGCAGGCCGACGACCATGCCGAGCCGCTCCACGCTGTCGTCGGGGCGCGCCCGCAGCTCGGCGAGGACCTTCCACAGGTGGGCGCTGAGGGCGTCGCCGCTGGAGACCCGCAGGCCGCTGCCGGCGAGCGAGGCGCGGGCGTGCTCCTTCAGCGCCCGTATCTCGTCGGCGGCGAAGCGCAGGGTGACGGTGCGCACCCGCCGCGCGCCGGCGTTGACCCGGAGGATGAAGCGGGCCTTCCGCGGTCCGGACACCAGGGCGTACTGGGTGCTGTGCCGTGCGGCGTCGGGCGCGGCGCCCTCCGCGAGGCCGTCCAGGAGGGTGCGGGCGTACGGCGCGGCGCGGTGCTCCTCGCCGTGGTGGACGCGCGACCAGTGCCGCAGGAAGTCGAGGTATCCCGCGCCGTCGACGATGCTGTGGTTGATCGCGATGCCGAGGACCGAACCGCCGCCGCGCATATGGGTGACCCGCACGGTCAGCAGGGGGGTGTCGTGGCCGACGATCCGGAAGGCGCTGGCCTTGTGGAGGTAGGAGCCGATGTCGTCCTTGGCGGAGTGGCCGAGTCCGTAGGCGGGCATGGGCCGGTCGCTGTGGCTCTCGGTGAACGGGACGCCCGCGTCGTCGCAGACGACGCTGAGCCCGCGGTCGTCGTCGCGGACCAGCCGTCCGGTCAGCAGCGGGTAGTGCGGCAGGGTCGCGGCGAGCGAGGCGCGCAGCGCCGCGGCGTCCAGGGTCCGGCGGTAGTAGAAGGTGCGCGGGGTCGCGAACGTGCCGGTCATGAGGTCGTAGACACTCAGGCGCACGCGCTCCGCGGTCGCCTCGCCGGCCCGGACGGTGACGGTGTGGTGCCGTGTCCGGGACGCAGCTGAAGAGTTGTTCACTGTGCCTCACTGAGATCGGTCTGCGGGCGCGGCTGTTGACCTGACACTCCAGCGTTCCGCGGACGGGGCGAGGAAATCCCTAGTCCCGGTGCGGGGGCCGTCCTCGTGGGTGCGCGGGTGGTCAACGGGCGTGCGCGGGGCCGGTTTTGGTGGATCCCTAGACTTGTCCGGCTGCGCTGGGCACGCCGGTGCGCGGTGTGTTGGGCTGGGTTTCCCGGACGGCAGACACCGGTCCGGGGACCCCGCTCGCACTTCCTGCCGTCGCGGCCACGGCTCCGTCCCCGCCGGCAGCCACAGGGAGGCCACCAGCCGATGGGCAACGACAAGACAGAGATCCTCGACCTGGTACGCGAGTACCACCGCTCCAACGCGTCCTCAGGATTCGTGCCCGGTATCACGTCCGTCATGGCCTCCGGTGCCGTCCTCGACGAGGAGGACCGGGTCGCGCTGGTCGAGGCGGCCCTGGACATGCGGATCGCCGCCGGACCGAGCTCGCGCAAGCTGGAACGCGCGCTGGCGAAGTACTTCGGCCTGCGCAAGGCGCATCTGACGAACTCCGGTTCGTCCGCGAACCTGCTGGCGCTCAGCTCGCTCACCTCGCCCCAGCTGGAGGACAGCCGTCTGGTGCCGGGCGACGAGGTGGTCACGGTGGCGGCCGGGTTCCCGACGACCGTCAACCCGATCATCCAGAACGGTCTGGTGCCGGTCTTCACCGACATCGAGATCGGCACGTACAACCCGACGCCGGAGCGGATCGAGCAGGCCATCGGACCGCGCACGCGGGCCATCATGGTCGCGCACGCGCTCGGCAACCCGTACGCCGTCGAGGAGATCGCGCAGATCGCCGACGACCACGGTCTGTTCCTCATCGAGGACAACTGCGACGCGCTGGGCAGCACCTACAAGGGCCGTCTCACCGGCACGTTCGGTGATCTGGCGACCGAGAGCTTCTACCCGGCGCACCACATCACGATGGGTGAGGGCGGGGTGGTCCTGACGGACAACCTGGCGCTGGCCCGGATCGTGGAGTCCATGCGCGACTGGGGCCGCGACTGCTGGTGCGAGCCGGCCGAGGACAACCGGTGCTTCAAGCGGTTCGAGCACCAGATGGGGACGCTGCCGGCCGGCTACGACCACAAGTACATCTTCTCGCACGTGGGCTACAACCTGAAGTCGACCGACGTGCAGGCGGCCCTGGGGCTGCAGCAGCTCTCGCACATCGACGAGTTCGGCAAGGCCCGGCGTCACAACTGGGCGCGGCTGCGGGAGGGCCTGGACGGTCTTCCGCACCTGATCCTGCCGGAGGCGACGCCGGGCAGCGATCCGAGCTGGTTCGGTTTCGCCATCACCGTCGTGCCGGGGGCCCCGTTCGCGCCGGGGGCGCTCATCGACCACCTGGAGTACAGCAAGGTGGCCACCCGGCGCTTCTTCGCGGGCAACCTCACCCGCCACCCGGCGTACGAGGGGCAGAAGTTCCGGGTCAGCGGTCCGCTGACCAACAGTGACATCACCACCGAGCGCACGTTCTGGATCGGTGTGTTCCCCGGTCTGACGGACGAGATGATCGACTACAGCATCTCGACGGTGAGCGAGTTCGTCACACTGCCCCACTGATGCCGGCCGGCCGGCCCGTGCGGTGCCGGCGGTGCTGTTCCGCCCAGCCCTGAAGGGTGTCGGCGGCTCGGGCGGCACCGCCGGCGTCGCGGACCGCGGCGCGCATCCGCCGCAGGGCGCCGGGGGTGCGCGGGTCGGCCAGCAGCCCGTTCACGGCGCCGGCCAGGACCTCGGCGTCGAGGCCGGTCCGCGACAGGGTGCGGCCGACCCCGCACTGCTCCAGCCGCTCGGCGCTGAGGCCGAGTTCGTGGGCGCGCGGGATGGCCACCACGGGTGTGGCGAAGTACAGGGCCTCCATGAGGCTGCCCATGCCGGCGTGGCAGACGAGGACGTCCGCGTGCGGCAGCACGGCCGGGTGCGGCAGCCACTCGTGGACCTCGACGTGCGGGGGCAGCGGCTCCAGCTGTGCGCGGTCGGCGCCGTGTCCGAGCGTCATCACGACGTGCCAGGAGGCCGGGTCGAAGGCCTGGGCGCAGGTGCGGAAGAAGTCGCCGCGGTCGCCCGACTCGGTGCCCAGGGACACCAGCGCGGTGCGCCGGCCGTCCGCCGGCGGCGACCAGAGGCCGGCCGGGGCCTCGGTGACCATGGGGCCCACGAACGCGAAGCGGTCGTCGAAGGTGTCGCCCTCGATCTGGAAGTCCCGTGGCAGGAAGACGAGGTTGTGCTCGTCCCACTCGGTGCCGTAGCGGCTCATCTCGTCCAGGCCGATGCCGTGTCCGCCCATGAACTCGATGAGGACGCCGGCGCCCTTGGCCATGACCGGGTCGGCCCGGTCCCACATCTGGGCGCGCAGGGAGAAGGTCTCGTTCGCCGCGTGGCTCGGGAACATCTGCACCGGCAGGGCGTCCAGGACCCGGGCGGCGACGCGTCCGGCGGCGACGTTCTCGAAGTCGTAGAGGACGGCGTCCGGGGGGTCCTGGGCGAGGGCGCTCAGCGCGGCGGGGAACACGGTCTCGATGGTGTCCACCAGCAACGCGTAGCCCTCTGCGGCCAGTTGGCCGGGGGCCGGGTCGGCGGCGCGGTAGAACTCGCCGCGCGCGGAGGTGTAGGTGACGGCGCGGGCGCCCGCCTCCTCGACCAGGCTCGCGTACCGCTCGTCCACGACGTAGGTCACCCGGTGGCCGGCGGCGACGAGCGCGCGGGCGACGCCGAGGCTCGGAGCGACGTGCCCGAAGTCCGCGAAGGGCAGGACGGCGCAGTGGAGCGGGCGGGGGTCGGTGCGGTGCGGCATCGGCTGTTCCTTCGGTACGGCGGCGGCCTCGGACGGTGCGCCCGCGGCCGCCGGGGTGGGAGGCGGCCCCGCTGCCGGAGAACCGGTCACGTGCCGCGCAGCGCCGCGTAGTGGGCGAGGCAGTCCTCGTAGCGCGGCAGCAGGCCTGTGCGGCGGGCGGTGGCGACGGAGACGGCCCGGGAGTCCTTGGCCGACATCAGCGGGGTCTCCGAGAGCTGCCACGGTAAGTCCAGTTCGGCGTCGAGGGGGTCGATGTCGATCTGGGTGCCGGGGACGAACTCGGTGGAGCACAGGTAGGAGACGCAGGTGTCGTCGGTGAGGGCGAGGAAGCCGTGCACGAGCCCTTCGGAGACGAAGACGCTGTCGCCGGACTCGGCGCTCATCCAGTTCGCCTCGTGCACGCCGAAGGTGGGCGAGCCGAGGCGCACGTCGACGACGATGTCGAGGATCGCGCCGCGTACGACGCACACGACCTTCGCCTGGCCGGGTGGCAGCAGGGTGCCGTGGAGCCCGCGCAGGGTGCTCCTGCGGGAGACCGAGTAGTTCACCTGCACCAGGGGCACCGGTCTGCCGATCTCCTCGGCCAGCCTGTCGTGGCGGAACGACTCGTAGAAGTTCCCGCGCACATCGCCGATCTTGTGCGGTGTGATGTGGAAAGCGTCCGGCACAGCCATCTCTCGAACCTTCATGGTGGCAGCACCATAGGACGCGTCGTTCGAGGACCGCTGAAGGGCCGCGCAGGGCACGGTCGAGTCGAACCGTCCTGGAGAGGTCCTCGATCGCCGGGTGCCACAGTGACCGCACAAATCCGACGTCCGCCGCAGTGGCGCACCGGGACGACGTACGGGTGCGGGGCGACCCGGACCAAAGGGGGGATCGGCATGTCGCTGGTCGGTACGCAGCAAGTGCCCGGAGCGCCGGACGGATCGTCCGGCCGGGTGGTCGTCCTCGGCGCGACCGGTTTCGTCGGCCGGCACGCGGGCGCTGCCCTGGAGGCGGCCGGCCACGAGGTCATCGCCGTCGCACGGCAGGCCGCGAAGACACCGGCCTCGTGGCAGTTCTGCCCGATGGACCTGGTCAAGGACGGGCCGGACGCGCTGACGAGGCTGATCGACGCGGAGCGGCCGGTGGCCGTCGTCAACGCGGCCGGCGTGGCCTGGTCGTCGTCGGTCGGCGTCATGCGGCAGGGCAACCAGCTGCTCGTGGAGCAGCTGCTGGCGGCGCTGGACGCCGCCTCGTGGCAGCCGCGCCTGGTGCATCTGGGCTCGGTGCACGAGTACACGCCGCAGCCCGCGGGCGTCCTGCTCGCCGAGGACTCCCCCACCGATCCCGCGACGGACTACGGGCAGTCGAAACTGCTCGGCAGCCAGGCCGTTCTGCGCTCCGCCCGGGAGGGCCGGACGAACGCGGTGGTGCTGCGGCTGTCGAACGTCATCGGCGCCGGTATCCCGCCCGGCAGTCTGCTGGGCCGGGTGGCGCAGCAGCTGCTCGCCCGGCCGGCGCCGGGTGGGCCCGTCACGGTGCAGCTGTCCCCGCTGCGCAGCAGCCGGGACTTCGTCGACGCCGAGGACGCGTCCGGGGCGGTCGTGGCCGCGACGCGGACGCCGGGTGCGCAGGGCAGGGTGGTGAACATCGGCAGCGGCACCTCGCTGCATGTGCGCACCGTGGTCGACCGGCTGATCGCGGCGAGCGGGCGGGCGGTGCGGCTGGTCGAGGACACCGGCGGTACCGTCCGGCCCGCCGCGGACGCGGACTGGATGTGCGTGGACGTCACCGCGGCGCGCGAGCTGCTGGGCTGGTCGCCCCGCCGCGGGCCCGAGGAGGCCGTGCGGGATCTGTGGAAGGCGGCGGAACGTTCCGTCTGAGCCGCCGGGGCCGGGGCCGCGCGGACGCGGACGCGGACGCGCGGCGCGGGCACGCGGATGCGGCCGCAGGGCCGCAGGGCCGCAGGGCCGCAGGGCCGCAGGCACACGCACCGGACACAGAGCCGCGGGCACACGGACGCGGCCACGGACCGGACACAGGGCCCCATGCGCAGAGCCGAGGACACGGGGCCGCAGGCGCACGGCGCGGACACACGAACGCAGGCCGCAGGCACATCAACCGGGCACAGGGCCACGGACGCGGGGCAGCGGATACCCCTGGCACGGACGCGAGGACGCGGACGCGAGGACGGGCGCAGGGCCGCAGGCGGACGGCCGCCGACGCAGGGGCGCGGACGGACAGGCGCGCAGACGGACAGGCCGGACGCAGGCGCGCAGACGGACAGGCCGGACGCAGGGGCGCGGACTGACAGGCGCGGACGCAGGGGCGCGGGCGGACAGGCCGGGCGCGGGGCGGCGGGCAGGCGGCGCGGAACACCGGTGGCCTCGGGGCGCCGGACAGGTCACGGCGCGGGCGTGCGGGTGCGGGAGGGCCGGGGCGGGCGTGCCGTGGAAGGGCCGGGGCGGGCGTGAGCCCGTCCGGCGGCTCCCCGTTCAGCCCGGCAGCAGGCTGAGGTCGGCGGTGGTGACCCGGTCCATGAGGACGTGCTGGCGGATCTGCTGCAGTCCCGCGGAGGGTTCCAGGCCCAGTTCGTCTCGGAGCAGCTGGCGCAGCCGCTGGTAGACCTGGAGGGCCTCGCTGCTGCGGCCGCAGCGCTGGAGCGCGATGATGAGGCCGCCCTGGAACCACTCGTGGAGCGGGTAGGTGCTGGCCAGTTCCTTGAGTTCCGCGACGAGTTCGCGGTGCTGGCCGAGTCCGAGCCCGGCGGTGATGCGCAGTTCCAGGGCGTGCATGTGGAGCTCCTCCAGGCGCAGCGCGTACGCCTGGAGGCAGGGGCCCTGGCCGATGTCGGCGAACGGCTGGCCGGACCACCAGGCCAGTGCGGCCTGGAGGCGTTCGGTGGCCGTGCGGGCGTCACCGGCCTCGATCGCGGACCGTGCCTGGACGGTGAGCCGTTCGAACTCCTCGGCGTCGTAGTCCCCGGGGGCCACCCGCAGGATGTAGCCGGTGGCCCTGGTGACGAGCGGTCCCGTTCCGGCGGCCGTCTCGTCGTCGCTCTGCAGGAGTTTGCGCAGCTGGTAGACGTAGGTCTGGACGGTGGCGGTGGCGCTGCGCGGCGGGGTGCGCTCCCACAGTTCGCCGGCGATCGCGGAGATCGACACCAGGGTGTTGCGGCGGGCCAGCAGGAGCGCCAGCATCTGGCGGACCTTGGGGGCGGTGGGTGTCACGGGCCGTCCGTCCCGAGTCACCTCCAGCAGTCCCAGGGTGCGGAAGGTCAGCATGCGGGGGTCCCGGTCGCGGACCCGTCGGTCTCGGTGACGGCGGGCTCCCACCAGTCGCGGTTGTCGCGGTACCAGGCGACGGTCTCGGCGAGGCCCTCGGTGAAGTCCTTCTGCGGTTTGTAGCCGAGCTCGGTGTGGGCCTTGCTCCAGTCGACCGAGTAGCGGCGGTCGTGGCCCTTGCGGTCGGTGACGTACTCGACCTGGTCCCAGGACGCGCCGCACGCCTCCAGGAGGCGTTCGGTGAGCCGGCGGTTGTCGAGCTCGGTGCCGCCGCCGATGTTGTAGATCTCGCCGGCCCGTCCCCGGGTGCGGACCAGTTCGATGCCGCGGACGTGGTCGTCGATGTGCAGCCAGTCGCGCACGTTCATCCCGTCGCCGTACAGCGGGACCTTCCTGCCCTGCAGGAGGAGGCTGACGAAGAGCGGGATGATCTTCTCGGGGTACTGGTGGTGACCGTAGTTGTTGGAGCAGCGGGTCACCCGTACGTCCAGGTCGTGGGAGCGGTGGTAGACCAGGGCGAGCAGGTCGCTGGCGGCCTTGGACGCGGCGTAGGGCGAGTTGGGGTTCACGGACTGCTCCTCGGAGCAGGAGCCGGTCGAGATGGAGCCGTAGACCTCGTCGGTGGAGACGTGCACGAAGGTGCCGATGCCGTGCTGCAGTGCGGCGTCCAGGAGCACCTGGGTGCCCATGACGTTGGTGCGGACGAACTCGGCGGAGCTGGACAGCGAGCGGTCGACGTGCGACTCGGCCGCGAAGTGGACGACCTGGTCGTGCTCGGCGATGAGGGGGCCGACGACGTCCGGGTCGCAGATGTCGCCGACGACGAGCCGGAAGCGGGGGGAGTCGGCGACCTCGTCGAGGCTGGCCCGCTTGGCCGCGTAGGTGAAGGCGTCCAGGACGGTCACCGAGACGTCGTCGGGGCCGAGGGGGCCGAGGAGGGTGCGGACGTAGTGGGAACCGATGAAGCCGGCACCGCCGGTCACCAGGATGCGTGTCTGACTCATCGGGATTGCGGCGCCAGGTACCCCGTCGGGGTCGCGGTTGACGCCGTCCTCCTTCCTCGTGTGTGCGGTGTGGTGCGTGAATCCGGCCGGTGGGCCGGTCTGTTCGGGGCGGCGTGCTCGGGGCGGTGCGTTCGGGCCGTGCGTCCGGGCCGTGCGCGTCGGGGGGCGGCGGTGTCAGCGGCCGGCGACCAGTTGTTCCAGTTGGCCGACCAGGGCGTGCGGGCTGGGCAGGGCCGCGGCCTCGTCCCGCAGCCGTCCCGCGGCGGCCGCGAACGACGGTTCCTCCACGAGCATGCGGGTGTGCACGAGGACCTGGCCGGCGTCGACGTCGCTGTGGTGGACGAAGATCCCGGCGCCGGCCTTCTCCACCGCGCGTCCGCGCAGTTCCTGGTCGGCGACGTTGGTCGACAGGGCGAGCTGCGGGACGCCGTTGACGAGGGCGGTGGCGAAGGAGCCCCAGCCGCCGTGGTGGATGACGGCGGAGCAGGTGGGCAGCAGCGTGTTCAGGGCGATCCCGCTGACGGCGCGCACGTTGGGGGGCAGGTCTCCGAGCTGTTCGGCCTGTTCGGGCATGAGCGCGGCGACCACGTCGATGTCGAGTGCGCCCAGGGACCTGAGGATGTCGTAGAGGGGGACGTAGTCACCGCCGTAGGCCTCGCTGTTGGTGCGGCCGAGCGTGACGCACACCCGGGGCGACTTGGGCCGCTCGCGCAGCCAGTCCCACTGCACGGCGGGGCCGTTGTAGGGGATGTAGCGCATGGGCAGTTGGTGCAGTTCGCTCGGCAGCCGCAGGCTCGGGGGCAGGGTGTCGATCGTGAACTGGCCGTTGAGGAGTTCCTCGTCGCAGGACACGCCGTAGGTGCGGGCCCGTTCGTCGATCCACTCGGCGAGCGGGTCGGTGCGCTCGGCCTCGGGGACGTCGCGGGCGAGGTCGACGAAGGTGCTCCTGGCCTGCCCGTACACGTCGGCGCACCACAGCAGGCGGGCATGGGCCGCGCCGCAGGCGCGTGCGGCGACCGCGCCTGCGTAGGCGATGGGGTCGCGGATGACGAGGTCGGGCCGCCAGTCGCGGGCGAGGGCCACCATGTCGTCCATGACGGGGTCGTTGTAGCGGGCGAAGCCCCAGGGGACGCTGATCTCGTAGCGTTCGCGCAGGGTGGCCCAGTCGACCTGGCCGGGGCCGAGGTGGCTCCAGTTGGCGACGTCGGCGTCCTGGGACTCGCGGGCGAGGGCCATGTCCGCGTGCAGCAGGGTGTGGTCGTCGGTGCCCACGGGGGCGGCCACCAGGCCGACCCCGGTGATGGCGGGGGTCAGCGACGGAGAGTTGGCCATCAGCACGTCGTGCCCGGCCGTGACGAAGGCCCAGGCCAGCGGCACCATGGTGTTCAGGTGCGACTTCTCCGACAGGCCGGCGAACAGAACGCGCATGGCATCCTCTCGTTCGTAGAAGGTCTGCGGCCGGGCCGCGGGACATCGAGGAGGGCCCGGCGGAAGGCGAGCCGGGCGCCGCCGCCCGGCCGGCTGCCGGAGCCGCTCAGTCCTCCTGGAGGGTGATGGCACCCAGCGGGCAGGATTCGTGCGCTTCGCGGATCGCCTCGTGGTGGTCGCTCCCCGGCCGTTCGATCAGGAGCAGGGCGCGGCCGTCGGTCTCGTCCTGGTCGAAGACCTCGGGCGCGATCAGTACGCACTGACCCGCTCCCATGCACTTGTCCTGGTCGATCGCGATGTCCATGCCGGCCTTCCGCGTCGTGGGCGGTACGGGTGGGCGCCCCGCTGCCGGGGCGTGCCCATCTTGGGGCGTGGGCGGGCCCGTTGCGGCGGTGGGCCGTCACTGTCTGGGGTTTCCTCCAGAGATTGCGTCCGCCGCCGGGCCCTCGCGCGGGGGCCCGGCGGGCGGTACTCGGTGAATCCCTAGACTGCGCGGCCGTTCCTGGCCCCGGTCCTGCGCCGCGTGCTGGAGTGACGCGAGAGCCGGGCCCGTCGGGCGCCGGTCGAATTCGGCGCGTCGCGGGCCGCGATCGCGACCGGGCCGCACGAGAGGGGGAACCACTGGTGGCGGAGGAAGGCACCTCGGACGTCGGTGTGACGCGGGAAGTGGCGGATCCGGCGCCCGGCGCGGCGCCGGGACCCGGCATCGGCAAGGCTCCCTCGGTGGAGCCGGACGGCGGGACGACGCTGCTCGCCTGGCTCGCGCGGATGCGCGCGGAGTGCCCGGTCTGGCGTGACGAGGCGGGCCAGGTGCACCTGTTCCGGTACGAGGACGTGCAGCGTGTCCTCGCCGACCCGGCGACGTTCTCGTCCGACACCGTGGGCCGTCTGTCGGGCGGTGAACGGCAGGCTCCGCGCGGCACTCTGCTGCTGCTGGACCCGCCGTTGCACGGCAAGATGCGCCGCCTGGTCAGCCGTGCCTTCACGCCGGGGCTGATCTCCGGTCTCGAACCGTGGATCACCGATCTGACCGCCGAACTGCTGGAGTCGGCCGGCTCCGACCGCTTCGATCTGGTGGACGTGCTCGCCAACCCGCTGCCGGTCACGGTGATCGCGCGGATGCTCGGCGTGCCGACGGCCGACCGGGATCTGTTCCAGGGGTGGGCGGACCAGCTGCTGTCGACGGATCCGGAGGATCCCGCGAGCGTGCAGCGGATGGAGGAGACCGGCGCCGTCATCTCGGCGTATCTGCAGGGTTTCATCGACGAGCGGCGCCGGGAGCGGCAGGACGACCTGCTGGGCACCCTGGTGCACGCGGAGCTCGACGGCGAGCGCCTCGACGACGAGGACATCGCGAGTTTCGCGACCCTGCTGCTGCTCGCGGGGCACGTCACCACCTCGGTGCTGCTGGGCAACACGCTGATGTGCCTGGACGGGGAGCCGGAACTGTTCGAACGGGTCCGTGAGGACCGGTCGTTGGTGCCGGCCGTGATCGAGGAGACCCTGCGGCTGCGTCCGCCGTTCACGCGGATCGAGCGGGTCACCACGGCCGAGACCGAGTTCCACGGGACGAGCCTCGCCCCCAACACCCTGGTGCACCTGTGGCTGTTGTCGGCCAACCTGGACGAGGAGGTCTTCGAGGACGCGGCCGCCTTCCGCCCGGACCGCTCCAACTCCCGCCAGGCCGCCTTCGGTCACGGCATCCACTACTGCATCGGGGCGCCGCTGGCCCGGCTGGAGGGGCGTGTCGCCCTGAACGCGCTCCTCGACCGGTTCGCCCGGATCGAGGTCGACCCCGACGCGCGGCTGACGTACCACGGCACCAACGTCTACGGCGCCCGGCACCTGCCGCTGGCCGTCAAGCGTGCCTGACACCCCACCAGCTCCCGCCCCACGACACCCGACGGCGTAGCCGGCACACCAACGGAGTGACCATGAAGACACGGCCCGACGCACCCGTCATCCCGGCGGACCGGGGAAAGTGCCCGTTCGATCCGCCGGCGGCGTACGCCCGCCTGCGCGCGGAGAACCCCATCAGTCCCATCACCTTCCAGGTGGCCCCGGCGGACACCTCGGGCTGGCTGGTCACCCGGCACGACCTGGTGCGGCAGATCCTGGCCGACAACCGCTTCAGCCACCGCAACGAGCTGCTGGCCCACGTGGTCGCGCCGCCGTTCCCGATGGACGAGTACAACCCCCAGCCCTCCCCGCCGGGTTCGTTCGCGAAGACGGACGCGCCCGAGCACTCCAAGTACCGCCGGCTGCTGGCCGGGCACTTCACGGTCCGCCGGATCCAGCAGTTCGAGCCGGAGCTGACCCGCATCATCGGCGAGACCCTCGACGAGATGGCGGCGCAGGGCTCGCAGGCCGATCTGCTGACGTCGTTCGCCGAGGTGGTGAGCGTGCGCACGGTGCAGTCCCTGATGGGGGCCTCCGCCGAGCTGATGGCGGTCATCTCGAAGCACTTCTCGGCGATGATGACGCTGACGTACACGCTGGAGGAGTTCATCCACCACGTCGAGTCCATGGACGCGGCGCTGCGGCCCATGGTCCGCGAGCGGATGAAGGAGCGGGGCGACGACTTCTTCGGTCAGCTGGCCTCCACCGGTGAGCTGACCGAGGAGGAGATGGTCAACCTCGCGGTCCTCACCCTGGGCGGCTCCCTCGACACGACGCCCAACATGCTGGCCCTGAGCACGTTCGCGCTGCTGGAGCAGCCGGAGCAGCTGGCCCTGCTGCGCAGCCGTCCCGAGCTGTACGAGGCCGGTGCCGTCGACGAGTTGATGCGGTACCTGACCATCTCGCAGATGGGGTCCAGCCGTTGCGCGCTGGAGGACGTCGAGATCGAGGGCGTCACCATCAAGGCCGGGCAGACCGTCGTCCTGTCGCTGCCCGCCGCCAACCGCGACCCCTCGGTCTTCACCGACCCCGACGCCCTCGACGTCACCCGTATCCCGCGCAAGCACCTGGCGCTCGGGTTCGGGGCGCACCAGTGCCTGGGCCAGCACCTGGCCCGCGCCACCCTCAGGATCGGTCTGCGCACGCTGTTCGAGCGCTTCCCGAAGCTGCGGCTGGCCACGCCCGCGGACGAGGTGCCGCTGCGTGACCGTGCCGTGCACTACGGGGTCGACAGCCTGCTCGTGGCCTGGGACTGATCGGCCGCGAGGAGGACCACCGTGACGACGAACACGACCGACCCGACGGACACGCCCGGCACGCCCGGCACGCCCGACCCGGCCGGCCCGCAGAAGACGCCGAAAACCGGCCCGCCCGGCACGACGGACACGCCCAGTACCCCCAGTACGAGGAGTACGACGAGCGGAACGGGCCGCGCGCGCAGGGCGGGGCGGGCGGGCGGCACGAAGGGCGGGAAGGGCAAGGCGCCCGTGCCGGCCTTCCGCCACGCCGTGGAGAGCCAGGAGGAGCGGACCTTCCTGGTCCGCGCCGGCACGTCCGGCGGCACCCGGGTCCGGCTGAGCGGTTACGACCTGCTGACCGGTCCCTGGTACACGCCGATGACGTTCTTCTACCGGAACACGCTGGACGGCGCGGAACTGCGCGCGTCCCTGGCGCGCACGCTGCGCCGCTACCCGCCGCTGGCCGGCCGTCTCACCCGGGACCCGGACGGCGGCCTGAGCGTGCTCTGCAACGACGCGGGGGTCCGCTTCACCGAGGCGGTGTCGGCGGAGCCCATGCGGGAGTACGGGCCCGGTCTGCGCGCCGAGCCGGTGATCGGCAATCTGCTGCGGGAGGTCAGCGCCTTCCGGGTCGTCGACCGGGACACCCCGCTGCTGAAGATCCGGCTGACCCAGATGCGCGGCGGCGGCTCGGTCCTCGGCGTGACGATCAACCACAGTCTCGCGGACGGCGGGAACACCCTCGCGTTCCTGGAGAACTGGTCGCGCGAGCACCACGGGCTGGCTCTCTCGGAGCCGTCCCACGACCGTGACGTCCTGGACGCGCTGGGCCGGGAGTCCCGGGATCCCGCGACGGTGGCCTCGCGCGCGTTCATCGGCGTCTCCCGGCTGCGGCTGCTGACCACGAACCTCAAGGTCGGTCTGCACAAACTCGCGACGGTGGCCACCCGCTTCGAGGCCGCCGAGCTCGCCGCGATGAAGAAGGCCGCACAGCGGCAGCTGACCGGCGAGGGCTCCTGGGTCTCCACCAACGACGTGCTGACCGCGCACCTCTGGCAGGTGTTCGGCGAGCTGCGCGGCCGGGACGACGCGGCGGCCGAGTGGCTCGGCATGATCGTCAGCGCGCAGTCCCTGCTCGGTGACGCGCTGCCCGCCGGGTACTGGGGCAACTGCGTCAGCAACAGCTGGACCGGCGCCTCGGCGGCGGCGCTGCGCGAGCGTCCGCTGGGACACGTCGCCCAGGACGTCCGGGCCTGTCTGGACGCCAACACCGCCGAGAAGATCCGGGACGAGATCGGCTTCCTCAACTCCTATCGCGGGGCGGGGGTGTCACGGCACGTCATGTCGGTGCGGGCGCCGGACGTCTTCGAGACGGCGCTGTCCGTCAACAACTGGTCGCGGTTCCCGATGTACCGCATCGACCTGGGCGGCGGAAAACCGTTCTGGTACGAGTTCCCGGACCTTCCGGTGCCGACGGTGCACATCGCGCCGACGCCCGCCGAGGACGGGGGCCGGGACGTCTATCTGTGCCTGGCCCTGGAGCACGCGGCCGTGGTGCGCGACCCGGCCTGGATGGAGCGCCTGCACGTCCACGGGCGGACCGGCGGGGGCGGCGTTCCCGCCGGGAAGTGAGGCGGGCGAGGGGGTCGGCCGTGCTCTCGTTGCGCCACAGTGCGGCGAGCGTGTGC
>NZ_JBHWEL010000021.1:0-6823 GCF_042734135.1 Streptomyces sp. NPDC059668
CCGCGCGGGGGGGGGGGGGGGGGGGCGTCCCGGGCCCCCCCGTCGGGCCCCGCCCCCCCCGGGCCCCCGCCCCCCCCCCCGGGGGGGGCCCCCCCCCCGCCCCGCACGAAGCCGAGCACGCGGGGGACGCGCCGGTCCACGAGGACGGACAGGAGAAGCTCCCCGGCCGGGACGACGGGCAACGGGATCCGGAGGGTGCCGCGCGGAGCACGTCCTCGGAAGGGCGGCGGCTGGTGACGGGCGGGACTATGAGCGAGCAAGAACAACACGACAAGACAGGTGCGCAGAACGTGCAGAGCGCGCAGGCCACTCAGCACGGGCCGAGCGTCCAGCACATCCAGCACGACCCCAAGGACCCGCAGGACCGCAGCGGGGCACGGGCGATGTTCATCGAGCTGCGCAAGCTGCCGGACGGCAGCGCCGAGTACGCGGAGCTGCGCAACCAGCTGGTCCGCATGCACCTCCCGCTCGTCGAGCACCTCGCACGCCGCTTCCGCAACCGCGGGGAGCCGCTGGACGACCTGACCCAGGTCGCCACCATCGGTCTGATCAAGTCGGTCGACCGGTTCGACCCGGAGCGCGGCGTCGAGTTCTCGACGTACGCGACCCCCACGGTCGTCGGCGAGATCAAGCGGCACTTCCGCGACAAGGGCTGGGCGGTCCGCGTCCCGCGCCGCCTCCAGGAACTGCGCCTCGCGCTCACCACGGCGACCGCGGAGCTCTCCCAGCAGCACGGCCGTTCCCCCACGGTCCACGAACTCGCCGAGAAGCTGGCCATCTCGGAGGAAGAGGTCCTGGAGGGCCTGGAGTCCGCGAACGCGTACTCCACGCTGTCCCTGGACGTTCCCGACACGGACGACGAGTCCCCGGCCGTCGCCGACACGCTCGGCGCCGAGGACGAGGCCCTGGAGGGCGTCGAGTACCGGGAGTCGCTGAAGCCGCTGCTGGAGGACCTTCCGCCGCGGGAGAAGCGGATCCTCCTCCTTCGCTTCTTCGGCAACATGACGCAGTCGCAGATCGCCCAGGAGGTCGGCATCTCCCAGATGCACGTCTCCCGTCTTCTGGCCCGCACCCTCGCCCAGCTCCGCGAAAAGCTGCTGGTCGAGGAGTAGCCCACCCCGTGGGGCGGGGCCGCGGCCGGGCACGGTCCGAGGCCGGCGTACGCCGGGGTCCGGTCGTACGCCAGAGGTCGAGGGCTACCCTTCAGGGGTGAGCGCTGAGCAGACCCCCGCCCCCGACACGTCCGCCGCGGAGCCCCGCCCCGGACGGCTGACCGCCGCGGCGGCGCTGGCCGCGCTGGAGGGGCTCGCCCTGGCCGCGGGAGGCGTCTACCTGATCGTGCAGGGGCTCACCGGATCCCCCGACGACCGGCGCGGGGCCGTCACGGGCGGCGTGACGCTGATCGTCCTCGCGCTGCTGCCCCTGCTGGCCGCGCGCGGGCTCCTGCTGCGCCGCAGGTGGAGCCGGGGGCCCGCGGTCATCACCCAGATCCTGGCCCTGCCCGTCG
The DNA here is from genome assembly GCF_042734135.1 of Streptomyces sp. NPDC059668. Lineage (NCBI taxonomy): Bacteria > Bacillati > Actinomycetota > Actinomycetes > Kitasatosporales > Streptomycetaceae > Streptomyces > Streptomyces sp. NPDC059668. Next base: position 1,508 of record NZ_JBHWEL010000021.1, read on the forward strand.
CCTACAACCTGCTGCGGGCCGACAGCCTCGCCATCCCGGCGGGCATCGTCCTGGCCGTGGTCTCCGTCGCGGCACTGGTCCTGCTCGTGAACCCGTCGACGACGGCGGCGCTGGGCATCCGCGGCCCCGGCGGCGCCGAGGAATCCCGGCAGCCCTGACACACCACGGCCGGCGCGTCCTGCCCGACGTGCCCCGCCGCCCCGCGCCCCGCCTCTCACCGCGTGGCTATCACCGCCCGCTTCACCACCGCCCGCCGGGCGCCGTACCCCGTTCGCGCCGTCTCTCCCCGTGTCGAGACTCACGCCCCTATCTCTTACCGGATCCCTACCTCGGTCTGGGACGAGTACCGCACGGTAGGTACGCTGCATCGCATGCGTGCACTTCTCGTGGTCAATCCGGCAGCAACCACCACAAGTGCGCGTACGCGCGACGTCTTGATCCACGCGTTGGCGAGCGAGATGAAGCTCGAAGTGGTCACCACCGAGTACCGCGGACACGCCCGGGACCTGGGCCGGCAGGCCGCGGAGGGCGAGGACATAGAACTGGTCGTCGCACTCGGCGGCGACGGCACCGTCAACGAAGTGGTGAACGGCCTGCTGCACAGGGGCCCCGAACTGGACCGCCTGCCCCGCCTCGCGGTGGTCCCCGGCGGCTCCACCAATGTCTTCGCCCGCGCCCTCGGCCTGCCCAACGACGCGGTGGAGGCCACCGGCGCCCTGCTGGACGCGCTGCGGGAGAACCGCGAACGCACGGTCGGCCTCGGTCTCGCGGCGGGCACCCCCGGCACCGAGGACGAGTCCGTCCCCTCCCGCTGGTTCACGTTCTGCGCGGGACTCGGCTTCGACGCCGGGGTGATCGGCCGGGTAGAGCAGCAGCGGGAGCGCGGCAAGCGCTCCACGCACGCCCTGTATTTGCGCCAAGTGGCACGTCAGTTTCTGGACGAACCTCACCGCAGGCACGGAACGATCACCCTGGACCGCCCCGGCGAGGACCCGGTCACCGATCTCGTCCTGTCCATCATCTGCAACACCTCGCCGTGGACGTTTCTCGGCAATCGTCCGGTGTACGCCTCACCTAAGGCTTCGTTCGATACCGGACTCGACGTACTCGGCCTCAACCGCATGTCGACGGCATCGGCCGCCCGGTATGCCACCCAGTTGCTCACTTCGTCCCCCGAGCGCGGTCCGCACGGAAAGCACGCCCTGTCCCTGCATGACCTGACCGACTTCACCTTGCATTCGAAGGTGCCGCTCCCCCTTCAGATGGACGGCGACCACCTGGGGCTGCGTACGAGCGTGACGTTCACAGGCGTACGCCGTGCACTGCGTGTGATTGTGTGAGTGGAAGGCCGCAAAGTCCTTTCACTCGAACGTTTAGACCAGGGTCCACCCCATGGAAGTACGGCTGTGACCTAGTCGACACCGAGGAATCAAAAAAAACTTTCCAGAAGGGGTTGTATCCGCCGCTGAGGTTTGCGAGTCTCTACGTGGCGCTCGGGACGGCCCGCAACATCGGCCCCACAGAGCGCCAGAACCCCTCCTCAAATCACAGGACCACACCAGTCCGTCTGGTAGTCGGCCCTTCACTTGTTGAGGGATTCGTGAAAGCGTTCACATTCACAAGCACCGTGCATGTAATACCAAGGAGAGGTAGCAGCCATGGACTGGCGTCACAACGCCGTTTGCCGCGAGGAAGACCCCGAGCTCTTCTTCCCCATCGGCAACACCGGTCCTGCGCTGCTGCAGATCGAGGAAGCCAAGGCCGTCTGCCGCCGCTGCCCCGTCATGGAGCAGTGCCTGCAGTGGGCGCTCGAGTCCGGCCAGGACTCCGGCGTCTGGGGTGGTCTCAGCGAGGACGAGCGTCGTGCGATGAAGCGCCGCGCCGCCCGCAACCGGGCTCGTCAGGCCACCGCCTGACACCCCACCCCGCAACGAGCCTGAGCTTGGCGGCGCGTACAGCGCGTACGCATCTCCCGCCCCCGAGCCGCAGCGCGCAGTACCCCCGATGCTCCCCCCGAATCCTCGACCGCGTTCGAGCAGGGGGTACCCCCATCGCCACGTAGCGAAGGCCCCGGACCTTTCGGTCCGGGGCCTTCGTGCTGCGCCCTCGCCCTGCCGTCCCGCGCGCCGGGACGCGGTCGCGTCCTACTTGCTCGCCCGCACCGGAATGTCCAGGATGACCTGCGTGCCGCGCTCGGGGGCCGCCACCATGTCGAACGTGCCGCCCAACTCGCCCTCCACCAGGGTCCGTACGATCTGCAGACCGAGGTTGCCCGAGCGGTGCGGGTCGAAGCCCTCCGGGAGACCGACCCCGTCGTCCTGGACCGTGACCAGCAGCCGGGTCTCCTTGGTGGTGCCGCCCCGGACCGCCGAGACCTCGACCGTGCCCCGGTCGCCCTCGCGGAAGCCGTGCTCCAGCGCGTTCTGCAGAATCTCGGTGAGGACCATGGAGAGCGGCGTCGCGACCTCCGCGTCCAGCACCCCGAAGCGGCCGGTGCGCCGGCCGGTGACCTTGCCCGGCGAGATCTCGGCGACCATCGCGAGCACCCGGTCGGCGATCTCGTCGAACTCCACCCGTTCGTCCAGGTTCTGAGACAGCGTCTCATGCACGATCGCGATCGACCCGACCCGCCGTACGGCTTCCTCCAGGGCCTCCCGGCCGCGCTCCGACTCGATGCGCCTGGCCTGCAGCCGCAGCAGTGCCGCCACCGTCTGGAGGTTGTTCTTGACCCGGTGGTGGATCTCCCGGATGGTCGCGTCCTTGGTGATCAACTCCCGCTCACGGCGGCGCAGTTCGGTGACGTCGCGCAGCAGTACGAGGGAACCGACCCGGGTGCCCTTGGGCTTCAGCGGGATCGCCCGCAGCTGGATCACCCCTTCGGCGCTCTCGATCTCGAACTCGCGGGGCGCCCAGCCGCTCGCGACCTTGGCCAGCGCCTCGTCCACCGGCCCGCGGGACGGGGCGAGTTCGGAGGTGGTCACGCCGAGGTTGTGGCCCACCAGGTCGGAGGCGAGGCCCAGCCGGTGGTACGCGGACAGCGCGTTCGGCGAGGCGTACTGCACGATGCCGTCCGCGTCCAGACGGATCAGTCCGTCGCCCACGCGCGGCGAGGCGTCCATGTCGACCTGCTGGTCGGGGAACGGGAAGGAGCCGGCCGCGATCATCTGGGCGAGGTCGGAGGCGCTCTGGAGATACGTCAGCTCCAGCCGGCTCGGGGTGCGCACCGTGAGGAGGTTGGTGTTGCGCGCGATGACGCCGAGGACGCGCCCCTCCCGCCGTACCGGAATGGACTCGACCCGCACCGGCACCTCCTCGCGCCATTCGGGGTCGCCCTCGCGCACGATGCGCCCCTCGTCGAGCGCGGCGTCCAGCAGCGGACGGCGGCCCCGCGGGACCAGATGGCCCACCATGTCGTCCTGGTACGAGGTCGGACCGGTGTTGGGGCGCATCTGCGCCACCGAGACGTAGCGGGTGCCGTCCCGGGTGGGGACCCACAGCACGAGGTCGGCGAAGGAGAGGTCGGAGAGCAACTGCCACTCCGAGACCAGCAGATGCAGCCACTCGAGATCGGAGGCACCGAGAGCGGTGTGCTGGCGTACGAGGTCGTTCATGGAGGGCACATGTGCGAGCGTACCCGGGGGTTCGGGCCCGGTCCGAAAACACCCGCGGGCCGCGGCGCCTGGGAGGGACCCTCAACCCTCCCGGCACCGCAGCCCGGAGCAGCAACGGCCGTGGGCTGTGCGGTCCCGGTCGGCCGATGGAGAGGAGCCGGAGCAGTCAGGGCAGAGAGCGCCGGTTCCTCGGTCCGTCCTCCTGTGCGGGGAGGACGGAGGCTTGTTCAGTTGACGCGGTGACGCTGTGGGCCACGGACGCCCTACTCGAACATTGTGGACTAGACCACGTTCTCGCGTCCATGAGCCGACGGATGTTTGTTGTTGTCACTTCATCGAACATCCCACGACATCCACCATGAAGACTAGCCCGCTTCGCCCCCCGGCGGGGGCCGGTTCCGGCCATGGGCGGGGCCGGACGGGTTGCCGTGCCGACCCTGTCCGGGAACCGGGAGCGTGACTGACGGTGATCACCGGCTCGCGGGCGGGGCAGGGCCGTGCGCCGGGGCCGCGGAGGTGAGCCCACGCCGGCCGCCGCGGCGCGAGGGGACACGCCCTGCGACCCCGCCCCCACCTCCCTGTCCTCACCCACCCCCCTCCCCTCCCGCTCCTCCCTCGCCCCTTTCGGATCACGTCCGGATCCCGGTCGGCGCGCGGGTTCACCCACGACCACGGGCCGCCCATCTTTGCTAGATTGGTCTACACCACACGTGTTCCCTTCGGTTCCCGGCGAGCCCCTCCCCAGATCGGCAGGCCCAGCGTGGAAGTTGTCATCGTTCCGGACGCCAAGGCGGGCGGCGAGCTGATCGCCGAGGCCATGGCGCAGCTGCTGCGGCGCAAGCCCGACGCCCTGCTCGGCGTGGCCACCGGCTCGACCCCGCTGCCCATCTACGAGGCGCTGGCGGCGCGGGTCGGCTCCGGCGACGTGGACGCCTCACGGGCCCGGATCGCGCAGCTCGACGAGTACGTGGGACTCCCCGCCGACCACCCCGAGTCCTATCGGTCGGTGCTCCGGCGCGAGGTGCTCGAACCGCTGGGGCTGGACATGGCCGCGTTCATGGGACCGGACGGCGCGGCGCCGGACGTCCAGGCCGCCTGTCTGGCGTACGACAGGGCACTGGCCTCGGCCGGCGGGGTCGACCTGCAGATCCTCGGGATCGGGACGGACGGGCACATCGGCTTCAACGAGCCGTGCTCCTCGCTCGCCTCGCGGACCCGGATCAAGACGCTGACCGAACAGACCCGGGTCGACAACGCGCGGTTCTTCGGCGGCGACATCGAGCAGGTGCCGCACCACGTCATCACGCAGGGCATCGGTACGATCCTGGAGGCCCGGCACCTGGTGCTGCTCGCCACCGGTGAGGGCAAGGCCGACGCGGTCGCCGCGACCGTGGAGGGTCCGGTCGCCGCGGTGTGCCCGGCCTCGGCACTCCAGCTCCACCCGCACGCCACGGTCGTCGTGGACGAGGCGGCGGCGTCCGAGCTGAAGCTCGCGGACTACTTCCGGCACACCTTCGCGAACAAGCCCGACTGGCAGGGCATCTAGGGCGTGTCGCGAAAGTCCCGCCCGCCTCGCGACGCCCAGGACGCGCCGCGCCCACAGCGGACGAAACCGCCGGTCGCCGTGCGCGGCACCAGGCGGGCCAGTTCGGCGGCCGCTGCCCAGGGGCGGGGTCGTATACACAAATGCGGGCCCAGCCGACCG
>NZ_JBHWEL010000021.1:6833-62134 GCF_042734135.1 Streptomyces sp. NPDC059668
ACCACACCGGGTCGGCGCAGCAAAAACCCGCCCGGGGCCGCCCCCCCCCGCGGCGGCGGCCCCCCTGTCGAACAGGGGCCCGGCGCCTTCGTGTGCGCGGGCCGGATCCGCGCTAGTCCCTCGCGATGACCTCCGCCGCCGCCCGGCCGCAGACCCGGGCCGCGCCGTGGGTCGCGATGTGCGGGGCGCCCCTGGGCGGCGCCTGCGGGACGCCCATCTCCACGACGATCGTGTCGGGGCGGGCGGCCAGCAGGACGTCGAGGGCCGTCGCCATCCAGGCGTGCCGGTGTTCGTCGCGGACGACGGCGACGATCCGCCGGGGGCCCGCGGCGGCCAGGACCTCGGCGGCCGCGTCGTCGCCCGCGAAACCGCCGGTCTCCGTGCCGGGCACCAGCCGGGCCAGTTCGGCGGCCACTCCCCAGGGGGTCTCGTCACCCACGGCGATGTTGGCGACCGGCGTGAGCGCGGCCACGTAGGGAGCGCCGGTGAGCGGGGCGTACGGCGCGGAAGAGGTGACCCGCAGCGCGCGACGGGCGGCGGTCAGCCCGATATCGGCGGCGCCGCCCTCGGCATCCGCGGCGTTCGCACCGCTGCCGGAACCCGCGCCCCGCGCCGACGCCTCGGTCGTCCACCGGGCCAGCGCCCGGACCCGCGCCGCCGCGTCCGCGAGCCGTTCCTCGGCCAGTTCGCCGGTGCGGACCGCCGAGACGAGGGCGTCGCGCAGCCGTCGAACCGTCTCGTCGTCCGCGAGGCCGCCGCCCACGCAGATCGCGTCCGCGCCGGCTCCGATGGCGAGGACGCTGCCCCGCTCGATGCCGTACGTCGCGGCGATGGCCTGCATCTCCATGCCGTCGGTGACGATGAGTCCCTCGTAGCCGAGTTCCTCGCGCAGCAGACCGGTCAGGATGCGGCGGGAGAGCGTGGCCGGGCGGTCCGGGTCCAGGGCCGGGACCAGGATGTGCGCGCTCATCACCGCACGGGTGCCCGCGGCGATGGCGGCGCGGAACGGGGCGAGTTCGCGTGCCTGGAGGACCGGCAGGCCGGCGTCGATGCGCGGCAGGGCGTGGTGCGAGTCGACCGCCGTGTCGCCGTGCCCGGGGAAGTGCTTGGTGCAGGCGGCGACGCCGGCGGACTGGAGGCCGGTGACGTAGGCGGCGGTGTGCCGGGCCACCAGATCGGTGTCGGCGCCGAAGGACCGCACGCCGATGACCGGGTTGCCGGGGTTGGAGTTCACGTCCGCGGACGGGGCCCAGTTGAGGTTCACCCCGCAGGCCGCCAGGCGGTGGCCGAGTGCCGAGGCCACCTCCCTGGTCAGCTCCACGTCGTCCACCGCGCCCAGCGCGTGGTTGCCGGGATAGGAGGAGCCGGACCGGACCTCCAGACGGGTGACGTCGCCGCCCTCCTCGTCGATGGCCACGAGGACGTCGTCCCGCTCCGCGCGCAACTGGGCCGTCAGTGCGGACAGTTGTTCGGGCGAGACGATGTTCCGGCCGAAGAGACCGACCGAGGCCAGGCCTTCACCGAGCCGGCGCAGCAGCCAGTCGGGGGCCGTGGTCCCCGTGAAGCCTGGCTGCAGGACGGTCAGCGCGTCGCGTGTCAGGTCATCCCTGCCCGCGTTGGAGGCGGCTGTTCCGCTGGCGAGTGTCGTCATCGGGGGCGTTATCCCTTCACGGCGCCCGCGGTCAGCCCCGCGGCCATCTTGCGCTGGACGATGAGGAAGAGGACGACGATCGGCACGGCCATCATGGTGGCGCCGGCCATCATCGGGGCGTACTCGGTGCCGTGCTTGGTGGTGAAGTTGCCGAGCCATACGGTGGCGGTCTGGTTCTTCTGGCTCATCAGCATCAGGGCGTAGAGGTACTCGTTCCACGCCTGGATGAAGGCGTACACCGAGGTGGCGACCATGCCGGGCGCCAGCAGCGGGAAGACCACCCGCACGAAGGCGCCCGTGCGGGAGCAGCCGTCGACCATGGCCGCCTCCTCCAGCTCCTTCGGGATGTTGACGATGAAGCCGCGCAGTGTCCACACCGTGAAGGGCAGGATGAAGGTCAGGTAGGTGATGATCAGGCCGGAGAGCTTGTCGTACTGATCGAGGTCGTTGAGGAGCAGGAAGACCGGGATGATCATGGCGACGAGCGGGATCATCTGGACCGCCAGGATGCCGACGATCACGATCTTGCGGCCGCGGAAGGCGAAGCGGGAGATGGCGAGCGCCGCGAGCATGCCCACCAGGACGCCGATCACGACGACCGACAGGGACACGATCAGACTGCGGCCGACCGGGCCCCAGAAGTCCGCGATGTCCAGCGCGCGGCGGAAGTTGTCGAGCGTCACCCCGGTGGGGAAGAGGCTCGGATCCGGGTCGATGGCGTCCTTCGCGGGCTTGAACGCCGTGTTCAGCATCCAGTAGACCGGGAAGCCCGCGGTGACGAAGACGAGCAGACCGAGGACGTTCCAGCCGAGCTTGGACTTCCGGGGTCCGGAGGGCGTACGCCTCGGTGTGGCGACGGCGCTCATTCGACCTCTCCGATCTTGAGCATCTGGCGCATGTAGACGGCGACCACGCCGAGCAGGAGCAGCACGGTCAGCAGGGCGATCGCCGATCCCTGGGCATAGTCGTTGACCACGAAGGCGCGGTCGTAGGAGTAGGTGGTGAGCAGCTGGAACTCGGCCTCCGGGTGGCCGCCGCGCATCACGAAGACCTGCGGGAAGACTCCCATGTCCCAGATGACGGAGAGCGTCGTCAGCATCACGACGATCGGCTTGAGGATGGGGAGCGTGACGTAGCGGAAGACGCCCCAGGCGCCGGCGCCGTCCAGGCGGGCCGCCTCCTCCAGTTCCTTGGGGACCTGGGTCAGACCCGCGCCGAGCGTGATGACGACGAAGGGCACCGCGCCCCACACCACCAGCAGCATGATCACGGCCAGGCCCTGCGGTCCGCTGGCGAACCAGTTGTGGCCGACCATGTCGACGCCGGGCAGCTTGCTCAGCAGCGCGTTGAAGACGCCGTAGTCCGAGTCGAAGAGCCACTTGAAGACGGTGGTGGCCACGATGATCGGCATGCCCCAGCTGGCCACCAGCACGATGTTGACGAGCGTCTTGACCCAGCCGGAGACGCGCTGGAGGAGCAGCGCGATCAGCATGCCGGCGACCATCGTGAGGACGACGGACCCGGCGGCGAAGACGATCGTGCGCAGCACGACGGTCCAGAACTCGCCGTCGCCGAGCACCTTGGTGAAGTTGTCGAGGCCGACCGACTCGGCCGGCTGGAAGCCCCAGAGCTGGGACTGGCCGAACTTCTGGAAGGACAGGGTGACGAGCCGGACCAGGGGGTAGCCCATGACCAGCGCGAGGATCAGCAGACAGGGGGCGAGCAGGGCCCAGGGGACGGCGGTTCCGCTGGGGGCCCGCCTTCTGCGCGGCGGCCCGGGGACCGCCGGTGGCGATGCCTGCCGTGCCGGTGGAGCCTTGGTCGGGGTGGTCGTGTCTGCGGCACTCATCGCGCGCTCCTCAGCGGTCCCTCAGGTCGTACGAGAAGCAGGGCCCCGCCCCCGGAAACACTCCCCGGGGTCCGACGGGGCCCTGCGCTCAGGTCACTTGGTGTTGATGACCTTGTCGATCGCGGCGTCCGCTTCCTTCGCGGCGGCCTCGACCGACTTCTTGCCGGTGCCGATGTTCTGCAGCATCGTCTGCAGGACCTGGGCCTTCTCGACCTGGCCCCAGCCCGGTGCCATCGGCACGAACCAGCTGCTCTCGGCCGCGGTGGCCGGGACGACCGTCGCCGGGTCGTTCTTGAGGGTCGCGAGGTCGGTCTTGTTGTTGGGCAGGTTGCCCTTGCCCATCAGGCCCTTCTGGCCCGTGGAGCCCGTGAAGGCGTTGATCCACTCGCCGGCGAGGGCCTGCGCCTTGGACTTCACCGGGATGGCGAGGTCGGAGCCGCCGAGGAAGACGGGCAGGTTCTTGCCGGACGGGCCGGGCATCACGAAGTTCTCGAGGTTGCCCTTGAGCTTGCCGGTCTTGTCGCTCTTCGGGTCCTCGGCGGTCGCGCCCTCCCAGGCGGCACCGAAGATCATGGCGGACTTGCCCTGGCCGTAGACGATGTAGCGGTCGGACTCGTCCTTGGTCTTGTCGCCGTGCATGTACTTGTCGATGACGGTCTTGAACTCGTTGAGGCCCTTGACCGACTCGGGCGAGGAGAGGTTGGCCTTCCACTGGCCGCCCTGGTCCGTGGCGATGGAGCCGCCTGCGTCGTAGACGAAGGACATCGCGGCGTACCAGTCACGGGTGGGCTGGTACCAGGCGTTGAACTTGTTCCCCTCCTTCTTCTGGATCTTGTCCAGGTCGGAGGTGAGCTCCTGGTACGTCTTCGGGGTCGCCTTGATGCCGGCCGAAGCCGCCACGTCCTTGCGCCAGTTGCCGACGCGGCCACCGGCGTAGTACGGCACGCCGTAGGTCTTGTCCTGGTAGGTGACCGAGGCCTTCAGGCCGTCGAGCCATCCGGCCGAGTTGTCGAACTTCGTGGCGTCGACGGGGGCGAAGGCTCCCTTGACCATGTAGCCGAGCATCTCGGTGTTGCCCATCTCGACCACGTCGGGGGCCTTGTCGGTGGCGAGGACGGCGTCGAGCTTGGTGTTCTTGTCCGGCCAGCCGTAGTACTCGTGGTTGATCTTGACGCCCGGGTGCTTCGCCGTCACCGCGGCGTCCGCGGCCTTGACCAGCTCGGGCCAGTTGTTCTGGGCGTCCACCGTGAGCCAGACGGTCAGTTCCTTGGCGTCCGCGCCCTTGTCCGACCCGCCGGACTTGTCGTCACTGCCCCCGCACGCCGCGATGGAGACCATCATGCCCGCGATACCGATCGCAGCTGCCAGCTTCCGCTTCACGCCACCCTCCTCAGGGATGCCACAAACCCCCCTGCCCACCGCGGTGACACACGCCGAATCGCTGCCGATTACTGCCCGTGGGGCTGGGACCTGGACCAATGGTGTAGACCAGTACGGGGAGCTTGGCCTAGACCTAGAGGGGTGTCAAGGGTGTGTAAGCCAGGCCGACCGTCCGTTATGGGACCTACATATGCAAGGACCTTTAAGTAGGTAAGTGACATAAAAGGCAGGGCTGTTCAGGAACCTCGCGCGCACGATGGACTAGACCAACCGGTGGGCCGACGGTATATAGAGGGGATCACGGAGCGTGCGGGAGACACGCACACACCAAGCCGTGCCACGATGTGAGCCGTGACCGGCGGGATGCCGGTCGCTTCGGCACCCGGAGCCGGGAAGGCAGAGCATGAGCACCGACGTCAGCAGTGCGGAGAACGAGGGTGGGGCCCCCATCCGTACCGCGCGCGTGCCCAAGTACTACCGCCTCAAGAAGCACCTGCTCGACATGACCGACACCCTGCCGCCCGGCACGCCGGTGCCGCCCGAGCGCACCCTCGCCGCCGAGTTCGACACCTCGCGCACGACCGTGCGCCAGGCCCTCCAGGAACTCGTCGTCGAGGGACGTCTCGAACGCATCCAGGGCAAGGGCACCTTCGTCGCCAAGCCGAAGGTCTCCCAGGCGCTCCAGCTCACCTCGTACACCGAGGACATGCGCGCCCAGGGCCTGGAACCCACCTCCCAGCTCCTGGACATCGGCTACATCACCGCCGACGAGACCCTCGCGGAACTGCTCGACATCTCGGCCGGCGGCCGGGTGCTGCGCATCGAGCGGCTGCGCCTGGCCAGCGGCGAGCCGATGGCCATCGAGACGACCCATCTGTCCGCGAAGCGCTTCCCCGCCCTGCGCCGGTCGCTCGTCAAGTACACGTCGCTCTACACCGCGCTCGCCGAGGTGTACGACGTCCACCTCGCGGAGGCCGAGGAGACCATCGAGACCTCGCTGGCCACCCCGCGCGAGGCCGGACTGCTCGGCACCGACGTCGGCCTGCCCATGCTGATGCTGTCCCGGCACTCGATCGACCGGCAGGGCGAGCCGGTCGAGTGGGTGCGCTCGGTGTACCGGGGCGACCGCTACAAGTTCGTGGCCAGGCTCAAGCGCCCGCAGGACTGACGGGAGCGGGACGCCGTCGGCCGGATGCCGGCACCGGTGGAACCGTGCCGTACGGCACGCCGGTGACACCCTGCGGGCCGCGCGCCACCTCCTCGTATTCACGTGCGAGGAGCGGTCCCGGCGCGGCCTGCCGGGGGCGGTGCGCGAGACTCCCGCGCCACCGGACACCAACCCTCCACATCCCCCGCCGGAGATGGGGTTCCATAAAGCGGAACCGTCGCCTAGATTTCCTGGCCGTTGCACAGGTGACCAGCGAGGGGACGGAGCCGCCCATGTCAGACGTGCCGGAAGCGAAACCACCGGTGGTGAGACCGGTCGGAGTGGTGACACCGGTCCGCGTGGTGATCGCCCTCTGCCTGATCGCCCCGTTCGTGGCGCTGCTGTGGGTCGGCTCGTACACGAAGACCGACCCCGCCTTCATCGGTGTCCCGTTCTTCTACTGGTACCAGATGCTGTGGGTGCTCGTGTCGACCGTGCTCACCGTGACCGCCCACCAGTTGTGGCAGCGTGACCAGCGCGCCCGCGCCACCACGAAGGACGGTGCCGACGCATGAACGACGGCGTGAACGGCGTGGCACTCGCCGTCTTCATCTTCTTCTTCGTGGCCGTCACGGCCATGGGCTTCCTGGCCGCGCGCTGGCGCAAGGCCGACAACGAGCACAGCCTCGACGAATGGGGCCTGGGCGGACGGTCGTTCGGCACCTGGGTCACCTGGTTCCTGCTCGGCGGCGACCTCTACACGGCGTACACCTTCGTCGCCGTACCGGCCGCGATCTACGCGGCGGGCGCGGCCGGCTTCTTCGCCGTGCCGTACACGATCCTGGTCTACCCGCTGGTCTTCACGTTCCTGCCCCGCCTGTGGTCCGTCTCGCACAAGCACGGCTATGTGACGACGTCGGACTTCGTGCGCGGCCGCTTCGGCTCCAAGAGCCTGTCCCTCGCCGTGGCCGTCACCGGCATCCTCGCGACCATGCCGTACATCGCGCTCCAACTGGTGGGCATCCAGGCCGTGCTGGACGTCATGGGCGTCGGCGGCGGCGAGAACACGAACTGGTTCGTCAAGGACCTTCCGCTCCTCATCGCCTTCGGCGTACTGGCCGCGTACACCTACTCCTCGGGCCTGCGCGCCCCCGCCCTGATCGCGTTCGTGAAGGACACCCTGATCTACATCGTGATCGCGGTGGCCATCATCTACATCCCGATCAAGCTGGGCGGCTTCGACGAGATCTTCCACTCGGCGAGCGAGAAGTACGCCGCGGCCGGCGCGGGCGGGATCGTACCGGCCCAGGCCGGGCAGTGGACCTACGCCACCCTGGCGCTCGGCTCCGCGCTCGCCCTGTTCATGTACCCGCACTCGATCACCGCGACGCTGTCCAGCCGCAGCCGCGAGGTGATCCGGCGCAACACCACGATCCTGCCGCTCTACTCCCTGATGCTGGGCCTGCTCGCCCTGCTCGGGTTCATGGCGATCGCGGCCGGGGTGAAGGTCACCAACGGCCAGCTCGCCATCCCGCAGCTCTTCGAGAACATGTTCCCGGACTGGTTCGCGGGTGTGGCCTTCGCCGCGATCGGCATCGGAGCGCTCGTCCCGGCGGCCATCATGTCCATCGCGGCCGCGAACCTCTTCACCCGCAACATCTACAGGGACTTCATCAAGCCGGACGCGACCCCGCAGCAGGAGACCAAGGTCTCCAAGCTGGTCTCCCTGCTGGTGAAGGTGGGCGCGCTGGTCTTCGTCCTCACGATGGACAAGACGGTCGCCATCAACTTCCAGCTCCTGGGCGGCATCTGGATCCTGCAGACCTTCCCGGCCCTGGTCGGCGGCCTGTTCACGCGCTGGTTCCACCGCTGGGCGCTGCTCGGGGGCTGGGCGGTCGGCATGCTCTACGGCACGCTCGCCGCCTACGGGGTCGCCTCACCGACACAGGCGCACTTCGGCGGCAGCTCGAAGGAGATCCCCGGCATCGGGGAGATCGGCTACATCGGTCTGACGGCGTTCGTCATGAACGTGGTGGTCTCCGTCGTCCTCACCTTCGCCCTGCGGGCCTTCAAGGCGCCCGAGGGCGTGGACGAGACGTCACCGCAGGACTACACGGTGGACGCCGGCGACCCGGGGGTCCAGGTCGAGCTGCCCACGGCCAGCGCGGAGGCGGGTCACTGAGGCTTGGACAGGGGTGACCGGGGGACGGGCCGTCGGAGGAAATCCGGCGGCCCGTCGCCGTACGTCTGATGCACACTCCCGGCATGGACATCGTCATCAGGCCGGCGCGGCCGGCGGAGTACCCCGGCGTCGGCGAGCTCACCGTGACCGCCTATCTCGGGGACGGGCTGCTCGACTTCGGGGAGAGCGACCCCTACCTCGGGGAGCTGCGGGACGTCGCGAAGCGGGCCGCCGCGGCCGAGGTGCTCGTCGCGGTCGAGGGGGAACGGATCCTCGGCGGCGTGACCTTCGTCCCCCGGGGCGGACCCATGGCCGACATCGCGGGGCCCGGCGAGGCCGAGATCCGGATGCTCGCCGTCACGCGCGAGGCCCGCGGCCGAGGTGCGGGCACGGCCCTCGTGGGCGCCTGCGTCGACCGGGCGAGGGCCACCGGGGGCTGTGCGCGCGTGGTGCTGTCCACCCAGCGCACCATGCGCACCGCCCACCGCCTCTACGAACGCCTCGGCTTCACCCGCACGCCGGAGCGCGACTGGAACCCGGTTCCGCACCTCGACGACCTCTTCCTCCTCACCTACGAGTTGACGCTCAGCCACACTCCGTAGCGCCCCCAGAAGCCGACACGGCACAAGATGTGGGGGTGCTTCCTCAGCCCGGCACTAGATGTATGCTCATGCTCGCTGTCGTCGCAGGGGAATCCGGTGCGAATCCGGAACTGTCCCGCAACGGTGTACTTGTGCGCATTCGCGTACCGGCTTCAGTCCGAGGACCTGCCGACAGCGTGCCCCGGCCGGCCGGCCGGGCGCCGACGACGTCCGGGCCTCGTGGAATGGGCCGGTGGACGCACGCGTACCCGTAACGGAGTCGCGTGTCCCGCTGCCCTCCGCCAGGTCCTGTGCCGAGCGAGGGAGAGCCCCAAGTGACCATCGCGCCAGCCGACCCGGTTTCAGTTTCCGCCCAGCAGACCCCGGTGGAAGCGGAGTCCGCGCAGCGGGCCCCGGTGGAGACGGACGGTCCCGGTACCACGCTGCTGCGTACCCTGACCGACTTCACCGCCGACCTTCCCGGCGCCGACCCCGGCCGGGTCGCCGCCGCCGCGCTGCGCGGCCGGTCCACCCGCGCGGACGACGCGGAGCTGCGCGAGCTGGCCACCGAGGCGGCCGCGGGCCTCATCTCCGAGGACCCCGTGTACTCGCGGCTGGCCGCCAGGCTGCTGACGGTCGGCATCGCCGAGGAAGCCGCCTCGCAGGGCGTCACGACGTTCTCCGAGTCCATCACCACGGGCCGGCGCGAGGGTCTGATCGCCGACCGCACGGCCGACTTCGTCGACCTGCACGCGGCCCGTCTGGACGCGCTGATCGACACCGCGGGCGACGACCGCTTCGGCTACTTCGGCCTGCGCACCCTGCACAGCCGCTACCTGCTCCGGCACCCGATCACCCGCAAGGTCATCGAGACCCCCCAGCACTTCATGCTCCGGGTGGCGTCCGGCCTCGCGGAGGACGACACGGCCCGGTCCGTCGACGAAGTCGCCGCGCTCTACGGCCTGATGAGCCGCCTGGACTACCTCCCGTCCTCCCCCACGCTCTTCAACTCCGGTACGCGGCACCCGCAGATGTCGTCCTGCTACCTCCTCGACTCCCCGCTGGACGAGCTGGACTCCATCTACGACCGCTACCACCAGGTCGCGCGTCTGTCGAAGCACGCGGGCGGCATCGGGCTGTCCTACTCCCGCATCCGCTCCCGCGGTTCGCTGATCCGCGGCACGAACGGGCACTCCAACGGCATCGTCCCGTTCCTGAAGACCCTCGACGCCTCGGTCGCCGCGGTGAACCAGGGCGGCCGGCGCAAGGGTGCCGCCGCGGTCTACCTGGAGACCTGGCACTCCGACATCGAGGAGTTCCTGGAGCTGCGGGACAACACCGGTGAGGACGCCCGCCGTACGCACAACCTGAACCTGGCGCACTGGATCCCGGACGAGTTCATGCGCCGGGTCGACGCCGACGCGCAGTGGTCCCTCTTCTCCCCCTCCGACGTGCCCGGACTGGTCGACCTGTGGGGCGCCGAGTTCGACGCGGCCTACCGCGCGGCGGAGGCGAAGGGCCTGGCGAAGAAGACCATGCCGGCCCGCGAGCTCTACGGCCGCATGATGCGCACCCTGGCGCAGACCGGCAACGGCTGGATGACCTTCAAGGACGCCGCCAACCGCACGGCCAACCAGACGGCGGAGCCGGGCCACACCGTGCACTCCTCGAACCTGTGCACAGAGATCCTGGAGGTCACGGACGACGGGGAGACGGCCGTCTGCAACCTCGGCTCGGTCAACCTCGGCGCGTTCGTCGACACGGCCACCGGCGACCTGGACTGGGAGCGTCTGGACGAGACGGTCCGCACCGCCGTCACCTTCCTCGACCGCGTCGTCGACATCAACTTCTACCCGACCGAGCAGGCGGGCCGCTCGAACGCCAAGTGGCGCCCGGTCGGCCTCGGCGCGATGGGCCTCCAGGACGTCTTCTTCAAGCTGCGTCTGCCCTTCGACTCGCCCGCCGCCCGCGCGCTCTCCACCCGTATCGCCGAGCGCATCATGCTCGCCGCCTACGAGGCCTCCGCCGACCTCGCCGAGCGCAACGGCCCGCTCCCGGCCTGGGAGAAGACCCGTACCGCCCGCGGGGTGCTGCACCCCGACCACTTCGACGTCGAGCTGAACTGGCCGGAGCGCTGGGCGGCGCTGCGCGAGCGGATCGCGGCGGTCGGCATGCGCAACTCCCTCCTGCTCGCCATCGCGCCCACCGCGACGATCGCGTCCATCGCGGGCGTGTACGAGTGCATCGAGCCGCAGGTCTCGAACCTCTTCAAGCGCGAGACGCTGTCCGGTGAGTTCCTCCAGGTCAACTCCTACCTGGTGGCGGAACTGAAGAAGCTCGGCGTGTGGGACGCGCAGACCCGGGAGGCGCTGCGCGAGTCCAACGGCTCGGTGCAGGGGTTCACCTGGGTGCCGCAGGACGTCCGTGACCTGTACCGCACGGCCTGGGAGATCCCGCAGCGCGGTCTCATCGACATGGCCGCGGCCCGCACCCCGTTCCTGGACCAGGCCCAGTCGCTGAACCTCTTCCTGGAGACGCCGACCATCGGCAAGCTCTCCTCGATGTACGCGTACGCCTGGAAGTCGGGCCTGAAGACGACGTACTACCTGCGCTCGCGTCCGGCGACCCGCATCGCCCGCGCCGCCCAGGCACAGGCCCGGCCCGAGAAGTCCATCCCCCTCCAGCAGGTCGCCGACCCCGACGCCGTCGCCTGCTCCCTTGAGAACCCCGAGTCCTGCGAGGCCTGCCAGTGATGTCCACCCCGAACAGCGAGAAGAACCTGCTCGACCCGGGTTTCGAACTCACCCTGCGCCCCATGCGCTATCCGGACTTCTACGAGCGCTACCGGGACGCCATCAAGAACACCTGGACCGTCGAGGAGGTCGACCTCCACTCGGACGTCGCCGACCTGGCGAAGCTGTCGCAGGGCGAGCAGCACATGATCGGCCGGCTGGTCGCGTTCTTCGCGACGGGCGACTCGATCGTGGCGAACAACCTCGTCCTGACGCTCTACAAGCACATCAACTCCCCCGAGGCGCGCCTGTACCTCTCGCGCCAGCTGTTCGAGGAGGCCGTGCACGTCCAGTTCTATCTGACCCTGCTGGACACCTATCTGCCCGACCCGGAGGACAGGACAGCGGCCTTCGCGGCCGTCGAGAACATCCCCTCCATCCGGGAGAAGGCCGAGTTCTGCTTCAAGTGGATGGACTCGGTGGAGAAGCTGGACCGCCTGGAGACCAAGGCCGACCGGCGGCGCTTCCTGCTGAACCTGATCTGCTTCGCCGCGTGCATCGAGGGCCTCTTCTTCTACGGAGCCTTCGCCTACGTCTACTGGTTCCGCAGCCGCGGGCTGCTGCACGGCCTCGCGACGGGCACCAACTGGGTGTTCCGCGACGAGACGATGCACATGTCCTTCGCCTTCGAGGTGGTCGACACCGTCCGCAAGGAGGAGCCCGAGCTCTTCGACGACCAGCTCCAGGAGCAGGTCACCGACATGCTGCGGGAAGCCGTGGAGGCGGAGCTCCAGTTCGGGCGCGACCTGTGCGGTGAAGGCCTGCCGGGCATGAACACCGAGTCGATGCGCCAGTACCTGGAGTGCGTCGCCGACCAGCGCCTCCAGCGGCTCGGCTTCGCCCCCGTCTACGGCTCCGCGAACCCCTTCTCCTTCATGGAGCTCCAGGGCGTCCAGGAACTGACCAACTTCTTCGAGCGCCGCCCCTCGGCGTACCAGGTCGCCGTGGAGGGCTCGGTCGGCTTCGACGAGGAGTTCTGACCGCTCCGGAACGGGCCTTCGGGTGACGAGGCCGGGTCGCTGACGCGGCCCGGCTTCGTCACGTCCGCCCCCAGCCGGGCCTATCCCCGTTCCAATCCCCGCCTATGGAGCGGCAAAGTTCTTCGGGCGTGACTGTTCGTGTGCCGTCCGTCCCGGTTACGTTCTGGCCGTCCCGCCGTGCCACGCATCGTGGCGTCCCAGGACGATCAATGTGTCATGCCCACGACAAAGCTCCGCGTGCACCACGCTACGCGCGTCACGGGCCCGCACCCCAGTTCAGCGCCGAGAACCCCACTTCCGGCTGTGGAACCGCGTACGGCCCCACCCGGGCCCGCGCGGCACCGGCCTCAAACCGATGGAGGCAGCACTCCCATGAGTGAGACACGCTCCAGCAGGCCCGCCCGGCGGTTGCGAAGACTCCTGACCGCCGCCGCCCCCGCCCTCGCCCTCACCGTCGCCGGTCTCATGGCGGCCCCGGCCGCCGGCGCCCAGACCGCGCCCGCCGGCGGACACACCTCCCGCGTGACCCAGAACGCGAAGGCCCTGACCGCCCCGGCCGCCCAGGCCGTCCACACGACGGGCAGGGCGGGCCAGAAGGTGCCCACCACCCGTCTGTGCGGAGCCCCGACGCCCGGTCACGCGGCCTGCTTCGCCCAGCGCCGCACCGACATCAAACAGAGGCTGGCCGCGGCGGTCTCCTCCGCGGCCGCGGTGTCCGGCCTCAGCCCGGCCAACCTGCACAGCGCCTACAACCTGCCCTCGACCGGCGGTTCGGGCCTGACGGTCGCCGTGGTGGACGCCTACAACGACCCCAACGCCGAGTCGGACCTCGCCACCTACCGCTCACAGTTCGGCCTGTCGGCCTGCACCAAGGCCAACGGCTGCTTCAAGCAGGTCAGCCAGACCGGCTCGACCACCTCGCTGCCGACGAACGACAGCGGCTGGGCGGGCGAGGAAGCGCTCGACATCGACATGGTCAGCGCGGTCTGCCCGAACTGCAACATCGTTCTCGTGGAGGCCACGTCACCCAGCGACGCCAACCTCGGCACCGCCGAGAACGAGGCCGTCGCGCTGGGCGCGAAGTTCGTGTCCAACAGCTGGGGCGGCTCCGAGTCGTCCTCCCAGACCGGCGAGGACACCTCGTACTTCAAGCACCCCGGTGTCGCCATCACCGTCTCCTCCGGTGACGAGGCCTACGGCGCCGAGTACCCGGCCACCTCCCAGTACGTGACCGCCGTCGGCGGCACCGCGCTGTCCACGTCCTCCGGGACCCGCGGCTGGACCGAGTCCGTGTGGAAGACCAGCAGCACCGAGGGCACCGGCTCCGGCTGCTCCGCCTACGACCCCAAGCCGGCCTGGCAGACCGACACCGGCTGCGCCAAGCGGATGGAGGCCGACGTCTCCGCGGTCGCCGACCCCGCCACCGGCGTGGCCGTCTACGACACCTACGGCGGCTCCGGCTGGGCGGTCTACGGCGGCACGAGCGCCTCGGCACCGATCATCGCGGGCGTGTACGCGCTCGCCGGCACCCCGGGCAGCGGCGACTACCCGGCGAAGTACCCGTACTCCCACACCTCCAACCTGTACGACGTGACCAGCGGCAACAACGGCTCGTGCAGCACCTCGTACTTCTGCACCGCGACCACCGGCTACGACGGTCCGACCGGCTGGGGCACCCCCGACGGCACGGCGGCCTTCACCTCGGGCACCGGTACGGGCAACACCGTGACCGTCACCAACCCGGGCAACCGGACCACCGCGACCGGCAGTTCGGTGAGCCTGCAGATCGCGGCCGGTGACAGCGCCGGCGCGGCCCTCACCTACAGCGCGACCGGCCTGCCGACGGGACTGTCCATCAACGCCTCGACCGGACTGATCTCCGGCACGGCGAGCACCGCGGGCACCTACGCCGTCACCGTCACGGCGAAGGACGGCACGGGCGCCTCCGGCTCGGCCTCGTTCACCTGGACCGTGAGCACCTCGGGTGGCGGCAACTGCACCCCGGCGCAACTGCTCGGCAACCCGGGCTTCGAGTCGGGCAGCGCCTCGTGGACCGCGTCCAGCGGCGTCATCACCACCGACAGCGGTGAGGCGGCGCACGGCGGCTCCTACAAGGCCTGGCTCGACGGCTACGGCTCCACCCACACCGACACCCTCTCCCAGTCGGTGACCATTCCCACGGGCTGCAAGGCCTCCCTCACCTTCTACCTGCACATCGACACCGCGGAGACCACCACCAGCAGCGCCTACGACAAGCTGACGGTCACCGCCGGATCGACCACCCTGGCCTCCTACTCCAACCTCGACAAGGCCACCGGGTACGCCCAGAAGACCTTCGACCTCTCCTCGTTCGCCGGCTCCACCGTCACCCTCAAGTTCAGCGGCGCCGAGGACTCCTCGCTCCAGACCAGCTTCGTCCTCGACGACACCGCCGTCACGACCGGCTGAGCGATGCGGGACCCCGTCCGCCGTCGCGGCCGGGGTCCCGTCCCTCCGGTGGGGATCCTGATACGCGGGTGACACGTCCAAGCGGCAAGGAGGTCACCCCCATGCGCCCTACGAACCCCCGCCCGGTCCTCGCCCTCGCCGCCCTGACGCTGCTGCTCGCGGGCTGCGGCACACAGGGCGGAGACGACGCGGGAGGCAGCCGCACCGTGTCGTCGTCCCCCACGAAGCGCCCCCAGGGTTGTGGCACGGCGCCCGCGGAACTCGGCACCGCCGACACCGGCCGTACGTACTGTCTCTCGGCGGGCGGGACGCTCCGCCTCTCCCTGGACGGCACCGCCGCCCGGCCCTGGACACCCGTCAAGGCCGACGGCGACGGCCTGGAGGCCACCAACAGCGGGATCGTCCTCCAGCCGGGCGACGCCTCCGCCGCCTTCCGGGCGGTCTCGGCGGGGACGGTACGCCTCACCTCGTCCCGCCCGCTGTGCGCCACCGAACCGCACCGGATGTCGTGCAAGGGCCTTCAGGAGTGGACGGTCACCGTCCGAGTGACGAAGCCCTGATCTGACGGTCCACGCGCCGCTCGTGCGCGATCCCGATCAGCGACGGGAGCGCCACCACGACGAGGACGGCGAGGACGGCGAGGACGGGAAGCATTCCGACGAGGTTGTCCGTGAATGTGTTCATGAACAGTACTGTCGCGCCGATCGCTCCTTACCGTCAGTGGCAGCACTGCCGTGCACCCTCGAATTCCTGCCAACTCCCAGGCACACTGGACGGCATGCTGAAGAACGTGGCAGCCGTGCTGCTCGACGGAGTGCATCCCTTCGAACTCGGCGTGGTCTGCGAGGTGTTCGGAATCGACCGCAGCGACGACGGACTGCCCGTGTACGACTTCGCGGTCGCCTCCGCCGAGGGCCCGACGCTGAACACGCACGCGGGGTTCTCGCTCCACACGGAACACGGTCTGGAACGGCTGGAGACGGCCGACCTGATCGCCCTGCCGGCCGGGAACGCCTACGCCTCCCGCTCCTACCCGCCCGAACTGCTCGCCGCGCTGCGGAGCGCGGTCGACCGCGGCGCCCGGGTGCTCAGCGTCTGCTCCGGCGTCTTCGTGCTCGGCGCGGCCGGGCTGCTGGACGGGCGGCGCTGCGCCGTGCACTGGCACCACGCGGACGAACTGGCCCGGCAGTACCCGCGCACGACGGTCGAACCGGACGTGCTGTACGTGGACGCGGACCCGGTGATCACCTCGGCCGGCACCGCCGCGGGCATCGACGCCTGTCTCCACATCGTCCGCAAGGAGCAGGGCCCGGAGGTGGCCAACGCCATCGCCCGGCGCATGGTGGTGCCCCCGCACCGGGACGGCGGCCAGGCACAGTACATCGAACGCCCGCTCCCCCGCTCCACCTGCGACACGGTCGGCGAGGTACTGGTGTGGATGGAGCGCCACCTCGACGAGGAGGTGACCGTCGAACAGCTCGCGGCCCGCGCCCACATGTCCCCGCGCACCTTCGCGCGCCGCTTCCAGCAGGAGACCGGCACCACGCCGTACCGCTGGATCCTGCGGCAACGGGTGCTGCTGGCCCAGGAGTTGCTGGAGGCGACGGACGAGACGATGGACGCGATCGCGGGCCGCGCCGGGTTCGGCACCGCGGCCGCGCTGCGCCATCAGTTCGTACGGAGTCTGGGGACCACCCCGCAGGCGTACCGGCGCACGTTCAGGGGCCCGCGAGCCGCCTGACCGCGCACCGGTACGGACGCGGACCGTCACGCGCGGTCAGCGCGGCGCGGTCCTCAGCAGCAGCCGGTGCGGACGCAGCGTGATGCCGACCCGGGTCGTGTCGTTCGACTCGGACACCTTCTCCAGGCGCCACCGGGACGCCACCGTCGCCGTGATCAGGCTGAGCTGCGCCATCGAGAAGTGGTCACTCGGGCACTTCCGGTTGCCGACGCTGAAGGGGCTCATGGCGTACTTCGGCACGTCCTTGGCACGTTCCGGAAGCCAGCGGTCGGGGTCGAAATCCAGGTGCCGGTCGTACGACCGAGGATCGCGTTGGATCGCGTACGGGCTGTAGACGATGTCGGCACCGGCTGGAATCCGATAGCCGCCGAGCTCTGTTTCGGTCACCGCGCGGCGCGTCAGAATCCATACCGCGGGGCGCAGCCGCATGGCTTCGACGACGACATTGTTCGTGTGCGACAACTTCCGGACGTCGTCGAATGCGACGGGCCGGTCCCCGGCGACCGATTTGACCTCCTCGGCCACCCGGACGGCGTGTTCCGGGTGTTCCACGAGGACTTGCAGCAGCCACATGATCGTGGAAGCGACGGTTTCGCTGCCGGGGGTGAGTATCGCTACGACTTGGTCGTGGATCTCCTGTTCCCCGATCGGCTCCCCGTTCTCGTCCTTCGCTTCCAGCAAGGCCGTCAGCAAATCGTCCGGCTTTTGACCAGATGCGCGGCGTTCGGCGATGATCTCGTCCACCAGGACATGCAAATCGGCCAATGCGCGGTCGAATTTGCGGTTGGCCGGAAGCGGCAGCCGATAGAGCGGGCCGGCCGGGATCACCATGCGGCGGTACATGCCGCGGAAGACGGTGGCGAGCGCGATGCTGAGGCGCTCGGCGCGCTCGTCCATGTACTCCCCGCGCAGCAGGCAGCGGGCCGCGATGCGCACGGCGACCCGGAACGACTCCGAGGTGCAGTCGACGGGCCGCCCCGACCCCATGCGCTCCGCGAGGGCCCGGGCCTCCTCCTCCATGACCGGCCCGTACTCGGGGATGACGTCGAGCCGGAACGCGGGCTGTATGGTGCGCCGCTGACGGCGGTGGCGGGGTCCGTTGGCGGTGGCGACGCCCTCCTTGCCGAGCAGGCCCTCCAGGGACTCCCAGAGCGGTCCGTCGATCTTGAAGTCGGGGCTCAGCGCCATCGCTCCGGTGAGGGCCGGCGAGGTGAGCGCGTACACCGTCTTGGGGCCCAGCCGGAGCCGGACGACCTCGCCGTGCTCACGCAGCCGGGCGAAGAGGCCCAGCGGGTCGCGGGCCAGCCGCCAGCCGTGGCCGAGGACGGGGACACCGCCTCCGGCGAGGGGTGGCGCGGGCAGCTCCGGCGCCCCGGGAGGCGCGGGCTTCACTGACTCGACGGTCATGACTCACCTGCCGCTTCGTTGTTGACGTACGGGGGTGTGGATCGGTCGTCCCAGCTGTCGACGGTGTACCGGCCGGACTCGTGGTGGAACCAGTACACGGAGCTGAACCAGTTCCGCATGTTGCCGAGGCAGGACTTCACCGCGTCGCTCAGTTCCTTTCCGCGCACCGAACCGTCCGCGAGCGCGTCGGCGAACTCGTCGAGTTCCTCCTCCGCTTCGAGGAATTCGGTGACGCATTCCACCACGCGTTGCCGCAGATCCGTCACGGCGCCTTCGAGAGTCAGCCCCTCGTGATGAATGAGACTGATTCCGAGATTGTGCACCTCGTCGCCCGCTATTTCTTTCGGGAGCGAGCAGAGATCGTTGTACCAGGCGGCAAATTCCTGACTCAGCAGGGCCGCCCGCCGATATACGGAACTGTTCCGCACGGCGGCGGGCAGTTCGTAGCCCGCGCTCGGCTCCAGAAGATCGGTCCAGATCCAGTGGGCGAAGGTGAGCCGCCGGAGTTCGAGATATTCCTCGACCGTGGGTACGGTTCCGGAGGTGCGGTTCCTGAATTCCCGGTCGTACGCCTCGATCACCGCGTGGAAGTGCCGGGCGAAGCGCGCGTTCCACTTCTCGCCCAGGAACGAGTACAGCCGCACCATGCTGTCCGCGAACCCCGCGACCAGGGGATCCGGGTGATGCAGGTGTTCCCTGGGGGAGTCGAGCGCCTCGTGGAGCTGGAACCTGAGCCTCCGCCAGGCCGCCGTCCTGCGGTGGACGACGTCACGGTCGTGCCGGTCGTCCCAGACGAAGAACCACGCGCTGTAGTCCGCTATCGCCTGCATGACCTCGTCGGGCGCACCAATGTAGTAGCCCGCCATCAAGTCCGTGTAGCAAAGGCCGTCGGCATATTCCTCGACCTTGTCGGCGGACATGAGCCGTTTTTCCCGGAGCCACGAACGTGTGTTCTCCTGGAGCCTGGGCCAATACGGATGCAGTTGACGGGGAAACTCGGCCTCGATCACCGGGAGTGAGAGTGCCGGTGGAACCGCGACCACGGTCGGTGTCGATGAAGTGCCGTGTGAGAAAGCATGCACGAACAAACCCCTCTCAGCCGCCAGTTGCGCCACGCCCCTCTCGTCGTGCCGGGCGTGCGCCGTTGCGTATCCCCGCACTTCCCATTCAGCACCACAACTGACTGTTCTGGGAATGGATTTGCTCCACCCACTACCGGAGAGTGCCGAGAATCCCCCCTTGTATGACCGAATATGGATCATTAGAGGTGCGCAGGGGATCGAACGTGCGACGCACATACGAACGGCGCCTGGTCGGAGAGGTCTCCGACCAGGCGCCGTTCGCGCGGAACCCACGGAAGATCGCGAGTCCCACCTGTCGTTTTCTGTCTCAGCCGTTCACGGCCGGGGCTCAGTCGTTCGCGACGACCGGGTAGCGGGGCTCGTTCTCGGACATCTGCCGCAGCGCGTCCTTGCGTTCACGCTTGGAGAGCCGGTCGATGTAGAGGTAGCCGTACAGGTGGTCGGTCTCGTGCTGGAGGCAGCGCGCGAAGTAGCCGGTGCCCCGCACCTTGACCGGGTTGCCCTTCTCGTCCTGCCCGGTGACCTCGGCGTAGTCCGGGCGGGCCAGCGGCGCGTACGCGGTCGGCACGGAGAGGCAGCCCTCGTTGCTCTCGTCCAACTGGCGCCGGTCGGCGGGCAGATCGACGAGGACGGGGTTGCAGACGACACCGACGTGCCGCGTGCCCTCGTCGTCCTGGCAGTCGTACACGAAGACCTTCAGGTCGACGCCGATCTGGTTGGCGGCCAGGCCCACGCCCTCGGCGGTGCGCTGGCTGGCGAACATGTCGGCGACCAGCCGGCCGAGCTCGTCGTCGAACTCCGTGACGTCCTGGCACTCCTTGTGGAGCACCGGGTTGCCGACGACCGTGATCGGCCGCGAGGTGCCGGGCTCGCGGTAGGCGGCCTCACGCTCCTCGCAGTCCTCGGTGTCGATGACGAAACCCTCGTCGTCCACGGGGAGCACGCCCGCGTGCTGCTGTTCGGTGTCCTGCTGCGCCATGACCGACGTACGCCTTCCTGGAATCCATGAGAGTGCTGCGGCGTACAGCCTACGGGGCCGCGCGCACCCCTCGGGGGGCGTCCGCGCCCGGCGGAACCCGGCCGGGGTGTGCGGCGAAAGTCCGGTCGTCCGTCCCGGGGGCGGGCGTCACGAGGCAGGCGGGACTCTCGCCACACGCCTCAGCAGACCTCTTCGAGGTCCCGCCAGTCCCGGGAGTCCGGGCTGTCGGCGACCCAGCCGTCGAGCAGTCCGCGCACCAGCGAGGCCGGTGCCGCGAGCCCGCACTCCCGCTCGGGCACCCACAGCTGTCCGTCGGTCCGGTGGCCGAGCGGGCCCGGGTGACCCGGCTCGCTGTGGTCGTGCGGGTCGAGGTGCTCGCCGTCGCCCTCGTCGGAGGGCATCCGGGACTCGGAGCACATCCGGCACAGCAGCCGTACGGAGGACGACCAGTCCTCGGCGGCGAAGCCGGCGTCGGCCGCGAGCTGCTCCAGGGCGTCCCGGTCCTCCTCGGTGGCCGCCTCCAGGAGGACGACCCAGGTGGGCACCGGCGACGGAGCCCACAGCTCGATCTCGTCGAAGACGGGGTAGGCGTGCCCCGCGGCGGTGGTCCGCTCGCCGTGCGGCACCCCGTCGTGGAGGACGACCTCGCCCCAGCGCCGCCCGGAGGACGGAAGCGGAATGGACAGCACCTCGATCCGGGACGGATCGAGCCTGCGGCCCCACACGACCTCGGCCTCGCCCTCCGGCGACAGCCGTACGGCCGCGCTGCCGAGGTCCATGCCCGCCGGCTCCCCGGAGACGGCGGCTCCGCCGGGCACCCGCAGCCCGTACGCCTGCCAGGCGCGGCGGGCCAGCGGCCAGTCCTGAAGGGCGGTGGCGGCGATGCCGACGTTCCACCAGTCGGGGGCGCCAGCCTCCCGGTCCAGGAGGGCGACGGCCCGCAGACCGGCCGCCCTGGCCTGCTCCCAGTCGTGCCGGAACTTGTGCAGCAGGGCCAGGTTGAACCAGGACTCGGACAGCCACGGCTCCAGGTCGGCGGCGCGTGTCAGCAGCGCTCCCGCGTCCTCGTACCGGCCGTCACCGATCAGCGTGAACGCACGGTCGGTGGCCTGCCGCCATGAGGCGGAGGGCCGGTGTCGTCCCTTGCCGAAGATCCTCACGATTCCCGCCTGCCAGTTCCTTGCGATTCCCGCCTGCCGGTCGCTCGAAGAGTCTCTAGAAGACAGTGCGGCCACGGGGTGGCCCGTGCCCCCGAACACCCTCTTCCTCGCATCCAACCACGTACCGTCGGACGGCCGCTCATTACCCATGGGTTACCCAGCCTGGGGCAGGGTAAGGCTGCCCCGCAACAGGACCCTGGCCAGCGACTCCACGACTTCGGGCTGATGGTCGCGGGCCGTGGCCAGCCGCAGCTTCTCCAGGGCGGTCAGGGGCCCTCCCGGCCCTGCTTCCCTGGCCAGCTCCTCGTAAGCGTTCACCGTCCGTACGATCCGCGCGCTCACCGGCTGCTCCCGGTAGGGATCGGCCTGCCGCTCCACCACCACCGCGACCTCGGCGTCCACCCCGGTCTGGCGCACCACCGCGCCGCCGAGGAGGGCGATCCGGCGCTGCTCCTCCGCGGGGAGCGCGGAGGTGGCACCGGCCGGGACCGGATCGACGAGGCTGAGCTGTCCGATGTCGTGCATCAGGGCCGCGTACTCCAGAACGGTCAGATCGGGCTCGGACAGGCCGAGCTCACGCCCGACGGCACGGCTGAGCGCCGCCACCCTGCGGGCGTGCCCCGCGGGGGTGTAGCCGGCGATCTCGGTCGCCCGCGCGAGGGAGGCGATGGTCTGCCGGTAGGTGATCCGCACGGCGGCGTACCGCCGGAAGGACAGCTGGGTCAGGAGCAGCGGCAGTGAGAACACGGGCAGCGCCCACAGGCCCACGACCGCCACGGCGAGCGACATCACGGCCCCGGTCGCGCAGACCGCGGACCCGATGCCGAGGGTCGCCCGCAGCTCGTCCCGCAGCAGCGGCCCGAAGGGCCAGCGGGTCCGGGCGTGCGTGCTCGCGGCCGCGAGGACGGCGTCGCACAGCGCGGTCAGCACCAGCAGCGCGACCAGCAGCAGGGCGTACGAGGGGCCGGCCCATCCCATCAACCTCCCCCGGTCGTAGAGGGGTTGGAAGCAGACGGCGGCGAAGGCGACGGTCAGGACGCGGCGGGTGAGGTGGTCGAGTGTCGGTCCGCCGCCGCGGACGACGTGCGGGACGCAGCCCAGCAGCGCGGCGGCGCCCACGACGGCCACGACCTGGAGCGCGCCGTGCCGGCTGGGGTGCCCCGCCTGCTCGCCGAGCAGCGCGTAGGAGAGGGCGCCCGCGGCCCCGAGGGGCGCGGACTCCCGGTCCTCGGTGCCGCTCCAGCGGGTGAGTTCCCCCACGGCGACGAGGATGCCGAAGGCGAGGGCCGTCCCGCGCTCGTCGACACCGTTCCAGAGGGTGACGGCCAGGGCGACGGCGCCGAGCAGGGCGGCACCGGTGTGCGCGAGCGGGCCGAAGGTGTGGGCCCGCGGGGCGAAGGGGTCGGGGCGCGGGCCGGTGGGGGTGTGGCCGGCCTGGGACCGGACGGATCCCGCGTGCTCGTCCCGCTCCGCCGGGTTCACGGGCTTCTCCGGCTCGCGCTGCCGGCCGGACGCGCGGGGCTCACGGGCTTCTCCGGCCCGCGCTGCCGGCCGGACGGCTGTCCGTCGGGCGGGGGACGGGCGCCGTCGTCCGGTCGTCGCCTGCGGTCACCGCGGGGTGCCAGCCGTGCCGGTCCAGGGCCCGCACCAGGGCGCGCACCATCCCGGGGTCGAACTGTGCCCCGGCGCAGCGTTCCAGCTCCGCCAGCGCCGCGGGCACCGGCCGGGCCCTGCGGTAGGACCGGGTCGACGTCATCGCGTCGAAGGCGTCGGCCACGGCCACCACCCGGGCGAACTCGGGGATCTGCCCTCCGACCAGCCCGTACGGGTAGCCGCTCCCGTCGAGCCGCTCGTGGTGGTGCAGGATCGCCGAGCGGGCCTCCCCCAGGAAGCCGATCCCGCGCACCATCTCGTGGCCGTACTCGGGATGCAGCTCGATGATCCGCCGCTCGTCCGGTGTGAGCGGGCCGTCCTTGCGCAACAGCCGGGTGGGCACCCCGAGTTTGCCCACGTCGTGCAGGATCCCGGCGAACCGCAGCACCTCGGCCCGCTCGTCGTCCATGCCGAGCTCGCGCGCGATCAGCATGGAGGCCTGTCCGACCCGTTCGCTGTGTCCGCGGGTGTACCCGTCCTTGATGTCGACGGCCTGCACGAGAGCCCGGATGGTGGCCTGGTGGGCGGCCCGCTCGCGGTGGTACTGGGCGAACACCCAGCACGAGACGTACATCGGCAGCAGGACGAGCAGCGCGGCGACCGGCCCGTAGGGGCTGCGCCACAGGACCGCCATCATCAGTCCGGCGAGTCCGTGCACGGCGACCGGGGCGAGGGAGCGGGAGAAGAGGCCGCGCCAGGCGCCGCGCACCGGTACCCGTTCGGCGAGGGCCAGGATCCCGCCGTCGAGGACGGTCAGCACCAGGCAGAAGGCGAGCACGGCGGCCCCGGCGGGCAGCAGCGCGTACGGGAAGCGGGGTCCGACGACCGCGTCCGGGCCGTCCAGCGCCCAGTGCACCCGGGAGGCCGCCCAGACGGCGACGGCGAGCTGGGCCGCGCGCCAGGTCCGGCGGAGTCCGCGCGGGCGCTGCTCCACCCGGGCGAGCATGGCCCCCGGCAGTGCGACGAGCGCGGCGGCGGGCGGCGGCAGCAGGAAGGCGGCGGCGAGCAGCACGGGGAGGAAGGTGCCCAGGCCCTGCGGCGCACGCCGGGCGGCGGCACGGGCGGCTGCGGCCCGGGGGCCGTGCGGCAGGGTGATCCGCTCGCATCCCGCGTACAGCGCGGCGAGCAGGGCGACGATCCACCAGGAGGTGCGGACGGTCGGCAGCGGAGCGAGGCAGGCGAGGGCGGCGAGGACGACACAGGCCACGTACACCCGGGCCCCTGCCGGAATCGTCCCCATCGTCTGGTCCCCTCCCCCGCTCAGGTTCCGGAGCCTAGGGGCGCGGCGCGGGGGCGGGGGCGGCAACGGACGAATCCGCGGGCTCGGAGCCCACGGATTCGCACGTTCGGGTGATAACCGGACGATCTCCCCCGCTGGGCGTCCGCTGAACTCCAGGGGTCAGGACACCCCCGGGTGGGGACACCCGGGTGCCGGACCCCGGAGGTTCAGGACTCCTGCGGTGTGGCGCTGACGTCGTGCTCCGGCACCGTCTGTCCGGAGCGGATCAGGTCGATGCGGCCCATCACCTTCGCCCGCAGGTCGGTCGGTACGTCGTCCTGCCCGCAGCACCGCTTGACCAGCTTCTTCACGGCCTGCTCCAGGCCGTACTTCTCGAGACACGGAGAGCACTCCTCGAAGTGCACCTCGAACTTGGTGCAGTCCGCGTCCGGCATCTCATGGTCGAGGAACTCGTAAAGATGATCGAGTACCTCACTGCAATCCGTCTCGTGCGGCTCTCCGCAGCTCATGAGCCCGAGCCTTTCGCTTCGTTCGACTCTCCGGCGCCGGCCGGGACCAGGCCACGGTCACGGGCGTAGTCCTCGAGCATGCCGCGCAGTTGACGACGGCCCCGGTGCAGCCGGGACATCACCGTGCCGATGGGTGTCCCCATGATGTCCGCGATCTCCTTGTACGCAAAGCCCTCGACGTCCGCGAGATAGACGGCGATGCGGAATTCCTCGGGAATCGCCTGAAGCGCTTCCTTGACGTCCGAGTCGGGCAGGTGGTCCAGCGCCTGCGACTCGGCCGACCGCAGACCGGTCGACATGTGCGACTCGGCACGCGCGAGCTGCCAGTCCTCGATCTCCTCGGCCGCGCTGCGCTGGGGTTCGCGCTGCTTCTTGCGGTACGAGTTGATGAAGGTGTTGGTGAGGATGCGGTACAGCCACGCCTTCAGGTTGGTGCCCTCACGGAACTGGTGGAAGGACGCGTACGCCTTCGCGTACGTCTCCTGCACCAGGTCCTCGGCGTCGGCCGGGTTCCGCGTCATGCGCAGGGCGGCCGAGTACATCTGGTCGAGGAATTCGAGCGCGTCCCGCTCGAAGCGCGCGGTGCGCTCCGTGGTCGATTCCGCGCCCGTGCCCTGGCCCTCGGGCTGCTCCGCCTGGCCGTGTTCGGTCCCTGCGTCGGTCCCAGTGACCGGACCCACCTCCTCCAGCGATGTGGCGGAACCGAAACCGGTCCCACTCGAATCGGAGGATAGACGAACATCCACACCCGCCGCCGCCCGAACGGGGGCGGCCTTCGACGCGTGCAGCACCGTCCAGTCCAGCTCAGCGCTGCTGCGACTCGGGCAGATGGTCGAACCCATGCGGCGGACTTCCTCTCGTTCGAACGGTTCAGCACGGTGTGCTTCCTGTTCGCCACAACAGCCGACCGCCACGCGACATTCCCAGCGATTCCGCGAGTGACACGCTCCACCCCCACGGGGGTGAAGGGCTCCTCCTACGGCAGTGAGGCGCTCCATCGCACGACACCGTCGGTGACGATCCTCACGGCCTCGTCCTGGTCGATCGGCGCCCGCCGGGGGACCGCGAAGCCATGATCGCCGTACGCCACCTCGACCAGGTCGTACGAGCCCTCCGGGAACTCCTCCGGCTTCCCGAAGGGGTCGTTGCCGCCCTGGACGACGAGGGTGGGCACCCCGGAGCCGAGGAGTTCCCCGGCGCGGGAGCGCTCGGGCCGGCCCGGCGGGTGCAGCGGGAAGCTGAGCGCGAGGACGGCGGCGGCGCCGAGTTCCGTCGCCGTGCGGCAGGCCACGCGGGCCCCGGCGCTGCGCCCGCCCGCGATCACGGGAAGGCCGGACTCCGCGACCGCGGGCCACAGGCCCCGCCATCCCGCGTCCAGGGTCTTCGGCGCGGGCGCCAGCTTCTTCCCGGCCACCCGCCAGGGCTGCTCGACGAGCGCGACGCTCACCCCGTGGGCGGGCAGCACCCGCGCCAGCGCCCGCAGGTCCCGGGCCTCGATGCCACCGCCCGCTCCGTGACTCACGGCGAGCACGAGCCGGGCGCGCTCCGCGCGGTGCCAGGTGAGGCGGGCGGTACCGGCGTCCGTCTCGATGATCTGTGTCACATCGCCGGTCACGTCAGGGTCCGCCACGTCTGAGCCCGTCACGTCTGAGTCCGTCACATCAGGGTCCGTCACATCAGGGTCCGTCACGTCAGAAGAGTGTGCCCTCTTCGGGCCCCTCCAGCTCCTTCAGCAGCTCCGGGCCGTTGTTGCGGACGCTGCTGACGGCGGTGGACACGGGGTAGGCGCGCATCAGACCGGTGGGCGGCGGGGTGAGCAGCGTGCGCAGTTCGTCGGCGTCGGTGCGGGCCGGGTCGAGCCAGGCGTCCCAGCGGTCCGGGGTGAGCATCAGCGGCATCCGGGGGTGGATGTCGGCCAGGGTCCGCGGGCCCTCGGCCGGGGCCGCCGCGAGGGGCGTCGTCTCGGCCTCCGTGGTGATGACGGAGCAGGTCGCCCACCAGGCCAGCGGGTGCTCGTCGGGGAGCGTACGGTCCCGCCAGAACTCGTACAGACCGGCCATCGCGAAGACCGAGCCGTCGGCGGGGAGCACGAAGTACGGCTGCTTGCGCGGCCGCTTCTTCCTGCCCTCGACCTCCAGATCGCGTTCGGCGGCTCCGGTGACCCACTCGTAGTAGCCGTCGGCGGGCACGATGCAGCGCCGGGTGGCGAAGGCGCGGCGGTACGAGGGCTTCTCGTGCACGGTCTCCGCCCGCGCGTTGATCATCCGGGCGCCGCCCTCCGGCGTCTTGGCCCAGGACGGGACGAGTCCCCACTTCAGCCGGCGCAGCTGGCGAACCGGTCTCGGGCTGTCCGCGTCCTTCAGAGGGCGGTCCAGGACGGCGTAGACCTCCTTCGTCGGGGCCACGTTGTAGTCGGGCGCCAGGGCCTCCTCCGAGTCCCACTTCTCGATCTCAAAGACTCCTGCGAGATCCTCGGGCCCACGACTGGCTGCATACCGTCCGCACATACGTGCAACACTGCCAGATTCCGCGACACCTGAGGGAGCCACCGCAGACAATGGACAGCACCGCATCCACCTCGCTGGCCTCGCTCTGGGACCAGGTCTCCGGGACCCAGCCGGACCCCGATCTGTGGGTGGTGATAGCCACCCTGGTCGCGGCCCTCGCCGTGATCGTCCCGCACGGCGTCTGGCGCGTCGCCCGCAACACCATCACCATCGCGCACGAGGGCGGCCACGGGCTCGTCGCGCTGCTCACCGGGCGCAGCCTCAGTGGGATCAGGCTGCACTCCGACACCAGCGGCCTCACCGTCAGCCGCGGCAAGCCCACCGGCCCCGGCATGATCCTCACCGCCGCCGCGGGCTACACCGCCCCTCCGCTGCTCGGTCTCGGCGGCGCCGCGCTGCTCGGCGCGGGCCGCATCACCCTGCTGCTGTGGCTGGCCACGGCGCTGCTGGTCGCGATGCTGGTGATGATCCGCAACGCGTACGGCGTGCTGACCGTGGTCCTCACCGGTGGTCTGTTCCTGATGGTGTCCTGGCTCGCCGGGCCGCAGGTGCAGGCGGCGTTCGCGTACGCCGTGGTGTGGTTCCTGCTGCTCGGCGGTGTCCGGCCGGGCTTCGAGCTCCAGGCCAAGCGCCGCCGCGGTGGCGCCCGCGACTCGGACGCCGACCAGCTCGCCCGCCTCACCCACGTACCGGCCGGCGTCTGGCTCTTCCTCTTCCACGCGGTGTCCCTGTGCTCCCTACTGGCCGGCGCCCACTGGCTCCTACCACTCTGACCCCGCCGGGACGTCTGTCCGTGGGGTCGAAGCGACGTGGCCCGTGACGGTTTCGGGACGCCCCGAACCCGACCCGGGCTATCGCCCGCCGGTCCCCACATACGCCCCGAACCCGACCCGGGCTACCGCACGCCCGACCCCACGGACGCCCCGAAACCGACCCGGGCCACTGCACGCCCGACCTCACACACACGCCCCGAAAGGGGCGCGGGGGGCGCGGGGAACTGCGCGCCCAGCCCCCACCCACCCGCACCCGACACCTCCCCCGCACGCACCCCCTGCCTCCCGCACCCACCCCCTGCCTCCCTCACCCACACCCTCACTCCCCTGACCCCTTGCCCCCCGCCCCCTGACCTCCTCTCACCCTCCCCCACCCAGCGGAGCGTTTTCGTTCAGGTTCCGCCACTTTTGATCAAGATCTCCGCCCGCCCCCAGCCACTAAAGTGGGGCCCATGACCGCGAACCCCGCCCACACCGCCCTCTGGCCCGCCCCGCACGCGAGCGGAGCCGTCGACGCGACGGTCCACGTGCCCGGGTCGAAGTCGGTCACCAACCGCGCTCTCGTCCTCGCCGCGCTCGCCTCGGAGCCGGGCTGGCTGCGCCGCCCGCTGCGCTCGCGCGACACCCTGCTGATGGCGGGCGCGCTGCGCGCGATGGGGGTCGGTGTCGAGGAGACGGTGGCGTCCAGCTCCACCGTCGCGGCGGGCCCGGACGCCTCCGGCGAGGCCTGGCGGATCATCCCCTCGGGCTTGCGGGGCCCCGCCACCGTGGACGTCGGCAACGCCGGCACCGTGATGCGCTTCCTGCCTCCGGTGGCCGCGCTCGCCGACGGCCCCATCCGCTTCGACGGCGACGCGCGGTCCTACGAGCGCCCGCTGAACGGTGTGATCGACGCGCTGCGCCTGCTCGGCGCCCGGATCGACGACGAGGGCCGCGGCGCGCTGCCGCTGACGGTGCACGGCGGGGGCGCCCTGGACGGCGGCCCGGTGGAGATCGACGCGTCCTCCTCGTCGCAGTTCGTCTCGGCCCTGCTGCTCTCAGGACCCCGTTTCAACCAGGGTGTCGAGGTCCGTCACATCGGCTCGACGCTCCCCTCCATGCCGCACATCCGGATGACGGTCGACATGCTGCGCGCGGTCGGCGCCCAGGTGGACACCCCGGAGTCGGGCGGCGAGCCCAACGTCTGGCGCGTCACCCCGGGCGCGCTGCTCGGCCGGGACCTGATCATCGAGCCGGATCTGTCCAACGCGCAGCCGTTCCTCGCGGCGGCCCTGGTGACGGGCGGCACCGTCGTCGTACCCGACTGGCCGGCGCGCACCACCCAGCCCGGTGACCGGCTGCGGGAGATCTTCACCGAGATGGGTGGCTCCTGCGAACTGACCGACCGGGGACTGGAGTTCACCGGTTCGGGTGCGATCCACGGGATCGATGTGGACCTGGGCGAGGTCGGCGAGCTGACCCCGGGCATCGCCGCCGTCGCCGCGCTCGCGGACTCCCCCTCCACCCTGCGCGGCGTGTCCCACCTGCGGCTGCACGAGACGGACCGGCTGGCCGCGCTCACCAAGGAGATCAACGAACTCGGCGGCGACGTCACCGAGACCGCCGACGGGCTGCACATCCGCCCGCGCAGGCTGCACGGCGGCGTCTTCCACACCTACGACGACCACCGCATGGCCACCGCCGGGGCGATCATCGGACTCGCGGTGGAGGGCGTGCAGATCGAGAACGTGGCGACCACGGCGAAGACGCTGCCGGACTTCCCCGACCTGTGGACCGGAATGCTCGGGAACCCCGGATCGCTCGGGAACTGACGGGCGGACCGGGATCATGCGCCGCTACAGCAAGCACACCGACGAGGACGACATCCGCAGCCGCCCGAACCGCAAGGGCAACCGGCCGCGTACGAACATCCGCCCCAAGCACGAGGACGCGGCGGAGGGCATGGTCCTCACCGTCGACCGGGGCCGCCTGACCTGCCTCGTCGAGGACCGTACGGTCATGGCGATGAAGGCCCGGGAACTGGGCCGCAAGGCGGCGATCGTCGGTGACCGCGTCGCCCTCGTCGGCGACCTGTCCGGCGCGAAGGACACCCTCGCCCGCATCGTCCGGATCGAACCGCGGTCCTCGGTGCTGCGCCGGACGGCCGACGACGACGATCCCTACGAGCGCGTGGTGGTCGCCAACGCCGACCAGCTCGCCATCGTCACGGCCCTCGCCGACCCCGAGCCGCGCCCGCGGCTGATCGACCGCTGTCTGGTCGCGGCGTACGACGGCGGGCTGGAGCCGCTGCTGGTGCTGACCAAGTCCGACCTCGCCCCGCCCGACGAACTCCTGGAGATGTACGGGGCGTTGGGCGTGCCCTACGTCGTGACCAGCCGTGAGGAGCTGGAGACCGGCACGGCGGTGGAGCGGGTGCGCAAGCAACTCGACGGCAAGATCACGGCGTTCGTCGGGCACTCCGGCGTCGGCAAGACGACCCTGGTCAACGCCCTGGTCTCGCTGGAGCGGCGGCGCAGCACCGGTCATGTCAACGCGGTCACGGGCCGCGGCCGGCACACCACGACCTCGGCGCGCGCGATCCCGTTGCCGGGCAGCGAGGGCTGGGTCATCGACACCCCCGGCGTCCGTTCCTTCGGCCTGCACCACGTGGACCCGTCGCGGGTCATCCACGCCTTCCCCGACCTCGAACCCGGCACCGAGGGCTGTCCGCGGGCGTGCAGTCACGACGAACCGGACTGCGCCCTGGACCAGTGGGTGGCCGACGGTCACGCGGACCCGGCCCGTCTCTACTCGCTGCGGCGACTGCTGGCGACGCGCGAACGCACGGAGGGCGACTGATCCCGGTACGCCCACGCGTGTCCCCTTGCGCGAGGCGATCGAGGTTCCCTTCGTGACCTCCGCGTTGTTTGCGTCCGCGGCAGCCCGGTAAATGCATAATCGCACCCAGCGCCCTCGGGGACCGCTGGCCTGATCCGAGCCAGACGGAGCAGTCGACGTGCGGACGCGGGAGGAACAAGACATGGCGTGGCTGCTGGTCGTTGTGGCAGGAGTGCTCGAAACCGGTTTCGCCGTCTGTCTGAAGCTCTCGCACGGCTTCACCAGGCTCTGGCCGACGGTCGCCTTCGCCACCTTCGCGCTGGGCAGCTTCGGCCTGCTGACCCTCTCCCTCAAGAAACTCGACGTCGGCCCGGCGTACGCGGTGTGGACGGGTATCGGCGCGGCGGGCACGGCGATCTACGGGATGGTCTTCCTCGGCGACCTGGTGTCCACCCTGAAGATCGTCTCGATCAGCTTCGTCATCATGGGCGTCATCGGCCTCCAGCTCTCGGGCTCCGCCCACTGAGCCGCCCGGCGGCGGCGCCGGGCACGCGTCACCCTTCTCCGGCCACCGGCCGCCGGCCCGGCGACCCGTGATGGTGTGTCACCGCCATTGCCGGGGCAGCGCGCCGCGCACCAGGTCCGTCACCCCGCCCTCTCCCGGCGGAGCCGCCACGCACGACAGCGCCAACCGCGTCACCAGCTCGCAGGACCCGGCCAGTTCGACGGCGTCGGCCCGGGTGGTGCCGGGGCCGGCGAGCGCCGCGACGGCCCGGTCCCTGACGAGGGCCACGAAGTCGGCCGGCGAGGGCAGCGGACCGTCCGCCCGCCGTTGCGCGGGCACCGCGGACGAGGACGGCACCGCCGAGAGCGTCGGCGAGGGCAGCCGCTCGCTCCAGCAGCCGGTGAGCATGGCCCGTACCAGCGCATTGCCGCGTGCCGCCGACGTGGTCCACTCGGCGGTCGCGACCAGCCGCTCGCGCGCGTCCGCGTGCGCGGCCAGCGCGCGTTCGACGCCGGCGAGATAGCCGTCGGCCTCCCGCCGCACGAGCGCTCGCGCGAGCCCTTCCTTGCTGCCGAACTCGTTGTAGAGCGTCTGCCGGGACACTCCGGCCACGGCCGCGACGTCGACCATCCGCACCGTGGACCACGGCCGACGGGCGAGCGCCGTGTGAGCGGCGTCCAGAAGGGATTCCCGCGCTGCAGGCATCATTCGCCTCCCTGGGGCGAGCGGGCGGCACTGCAGCTCAGATTTGACGCGTGCACGGGCACTGTCAAGGGTTTGCGGCGGCGCCGAGGGGCGTACGCGGACCGTCGCGCGCCGCGATGATCATCCGACGGCGCGGCGGCCCGGGTCACCCGGCCCCGACGACCGCCCGTCCGCGATCGCCCGTCGCCGCGATCACCCGGCCGCTCGATCTTCCGCGTGACGATCACCCGTCGCCGCGGTCACCGCCACCGCGGCGACCGTCACCGCGTACGACCCCGATTGTTCCCCGGGCCATATGGCTGTGGCCCGAGGGACCCATATACGGTGCAGTCATGCCCGACTACCGCGATGACCTGCGCCTGGCCCATGTCCTGGCGGACGCCGCCGACGCCGCGACGATGGACCGGTTCAAGGCGCTCGACCTGAAGGTCGAGACCAAGCCGGACATGACGCCGGTGAGCGAGGCGGACAAGGCCGCCGAGGAACTCATCCGCGGTCATCTCCAGCGGGCACGGCCGCGCGACGCGGTCCTCGGCGAGGAGTACGGCATCGAGGGCACGGGCCCGCGCCGCTGGGTGATCGACCCGATCGACGGCACCAAGAACTACGTCCGGGGCGTCCCCGTCTGGGCCACGCTGATCTCCCTGATGGAGGCGGCCGAGGGCGGTTACCAGCCGGTCGTCGGGGTCGTCTCCGCGCCCGCGCTCGGCCGTCGCTGGTGGGCGGCGAAGGGCCACGGCGCGTTCACCGGCCGCAGCCTCTCCTCGGCCTCGCGCCTGCACGTCTCCCAGGTCTCCCGGATGGCCGACGCCTCCTTCGCGTACTCCTCGCTGTCCGGCTGGGAGGACCAGGGCCGCCTGGACGGCTTCCTGGACCTGACGAAGGCCGTCTGGCGCACCCGCGGATACGGCGACTTCTGGCCGTACATGATGGTCGCGGAGGGCTCGGTGGACATCTGCGCCGAGCCGGAGCTCTCCCTCTGGGACATGGCGGCGAACGCGATCGTGGTGACCGAGGCGGGCGGCTCCTTCACCGGGCTCGACGGCCGTCCGGGCCCGCACAGCGGCAACGCGGCCGCCTCGAACGGCATCCTCCACGACGAGATGCTGGGGTACCTGAACCAGCGCTACTGAGGCGGGCACGGCCGCGCCACCCGGACCGGCCTTGCCGAACGGGATTCCTGGGCACCTCGGGGTGACCTGGGGTTTCTGAGTAACCCCTGGGCGCCCCCGATCTCACGGCACGCGCCCCCTTGTTGACCGTCCCTTTAACTGCGACTCTGAGAGTCCCCCCACTTGTGAACTTGTGAATCCGCTCGCAAGGTCGACGGATTCGTAGGAGGTGGCTCCTTCCATGCTCGTCCGCGACGCCATGAGCACGGTGGTCCTCACCATCGGCCCGGCACACACCCTCCGCCAGGCGGCCCGTCTGATGTCCGCACGCCGCGTCGGCGCGGCTGTCGTCCTCGACGAGGACGCCGGCGGCCTCGGCATCCTCACCGAGCGTGACATCCTCAACTCGCTCGCCCTCGGTCAGGACCCCGACGCCGAGACCGCCGACACCCACACCACCACCGAGGTCGTCTTCGCCGCCCCCGTCTGGACCCTGGAGGAGGCCGCGGCTGCGATGTCGCACGGCGGTTTCCGCCATCTGATCGTGCTCGACGGCAGCGGCCCCGTCGGCATCGTCTCGGTGCGCGACATCATCCGCTGCTGGGCACCCGCCCGGCAGCGCGTACCGGCCTGAGCGGGTCCCGCGCCCACGCCGACGGGCCGGGCCCCCTCGGTCCGAGGAGGTCCGGCCCGCCGTCGACGGCAAGCGGTCCAGTGCTGGTGATCAGCCGCGCAGGGCCTGGACCGCGGCCTCCAGCCGCTTGCCGAAGTCTCCGTCGGCCTGACGGAAGTTGGCGATCGCGCGCTCGGCGATCCCGTCACGGGAGACCTTGGCGATGAAGCCCGCCAGGTTCTCGATCAGCCGGGCCCGCTCGTCCTCGGACATCAGCCGGTAGAGGTCACCGGCCTGTACGAAGTCGTCGTCCTCGGCATGGACCGGGGCCTCGTGGTTGCCGGTGCCCGCCGTGAACCCGGCGGTCGGCCGCCACAGCGGCCGGTCCGTCTGCGCCGGGCCGCCGAAGCTGTTGGGCTCGTAGTTCTTGGTGGCCCCGTGCCGGCCGTCGTACAACGAGCCGTCGCGGGAGTGGGTCCGGGCCTCGGTGGCGCGCGGGCGGTTCACCGGCAGGTGGTCGGCGTTGACGCCGACGCGGTAGCGGTGCGCGTCACCGTAGGCGAAGAGGCGCCCCTGGAGCATTTTGTCGGGCGAGGGACCGATGCCCGGCACGAAGTGCGCGGGCGAGAAGATCGACTGCTCGACCTCGGCGAAGACGTTCTCCGGGTTGCGGTTGAGTTCCAGCCTGCCGATCTCGATCGGCGGGTAGTCCTCGTGCGGCCACACCTTGGTGAGGTCGAACGGGTTGAAGCGGTACTCCGCCGCCTCGTCCGCCGGCATGACCTGGATCTGCACGGTCCAGGACGGGAAGTCGCCGCGCTCGATGGCCTCGCGCAGGTCGCGCTGGTGGGAGTCGGGGTCCACACCGGAGAGCCGGACGGCCTCCTCGGTGGTCAGGTTCTTGATGCCCTGGTCGGTCTTGAAGTGGTACTTGACCCAGAAGACCTCGCCGGCCTCGTTGTTCCACTGGTACGTGTGCGAGCCGTACCCGTTCAGGTGGCGGTAGGAGGCCGGGATGCCGCGGTCACCGAAGAGCCAGGTCACCTGGTGGGTGGACTCGGGGGACAGTCCCCAGAAGTCCCACACGTTGTCGGCCTCCTGCGAACCGGTGTACGGGTCGCGCTTCTGCGTGTGGATGAAGTCGGGGAACTTGATGGCGTCCTTGATGAAGAACACCGGGGTGTTGTTGCCGACGAGGTCGTAGTTGCCCTCTTCGGTGTAGAACTTCAGCGCGAAGCCGCGGGGGTCACGGACCGCGTCCGCGGAGCCGAGGTTCCCGGCCACCGTCGAGAACCGCAGGAAGGTCTCGGTCTGCTTGCCGACCTCGGAGAGGAACTTCGCGCGCGTCCACCGCGACACGTCACGGGTGAGCGTGAAGGTGCCGTACGCGGCGGCGCCACGGGCGTGCACGACGCGCTCCGGGATGCGCTCACGGTTGAAGTGGGCGAGCTTCTCCAGCAGCAGCTGGTCCTGGACGAGCACAGGGCCGCCGACGCCCGCGGTCTCGCTGTTCTGGTTGTCGGCCACCGGCGCGCCGGCCTCCGTCGTAAGCGGTCCCTGCGTCACGTGCGCCTCCTGCGTCGTTCCTGGCCAGACCTGTTCCCTGGCCAGCATCGAGTTCGATCCTACAATGGACAATGTCTAAGTCAAGCTGCCCTCCAAACTCACACTCGTTCGGGATCTGGTCCCTCCTGCTGTTAGGCTGGTTCACATGAGCGACCTGTTGGAACGACTGCGCGGACGCGGCTGGCGCATGACCGCACAGCGGCGCGTCGTGGCCGAGGTGCTCGACGGCGACCACGTCCACCTGACGGCTGACGAGGTGCACGCGCGGGCCGTCGCCAAGCTGCCGGAGATCTCCCGGGCGACCGTCTACAACACGCTGGGTGAGCTGGTCTCGCTCGGCGAGGTGCTGGAAGTCGCCACGGACAAGCGCGCGAAGCGCTACGACCCGAACGCGCACCGTCCGCACCACCACCTGGTCTGCGCCCGGTGCGGCGCGATCCGCGACGTCCATCCGGGCGGCAACCCGCTGGCGGACCTTCCGGATTCGGAGCGCTTCGGCTTCGCGGTCTCGGGTGTCGAGGTGACGTACCGCGGCGTGTGCCCGAACTGCGCGGCGGCCTGACCACCGCACGCCACGCTCCGAGGAAGCCCCGCCACCCAAGAGAGGGTGTGCGGGGCTTTTTCACGGCCGAGCGCCCTGGAGACACTCAGGACGGGAACCCCCGGAACGGAAAACACCCAGGGCCCCGGATCAGAAGATCCGGGGCCCTGGGTCTTGAGTAGCGGGGACAGGATTTGAACCTGCGACCTCTGGGTTATGAGCCCAGCGAGCTACCGAGCTGCTCCACCCCGCGTCGTTGAACTGAACGTTACGTCACCTGGGTGGACCAGCGCAAATCGCTTTTTCACCAGGCGGGGACCGGTGCCTCCAGCGGTCCCCGACACCCTTCGACTCAGCACTGGCCCGCACCATCCAGCACGGCCGCCGTCCCCGGACCCAGCGCCCTCCAGTACGGGCCGGCCTCCCCAGGAGACCCTGGCACCCGCGACCCGGGCCCGCACCATCAGCCCGTCCGGCGCTCGAGGACGAGGCCGTCCAGGCCGGACGGGGGTCTGGGGGCAGAGCCTCCAGGAACGGCGGCAGCCCGCGAGCGGCACCCCCTGGAACGGCCGGAAACCAAGGAACGATGCCCCCTGCCCCCGCCGGGACGGCAACCGTTCAGGCGGACAACTCCTCCCGCAACGCGTCCCGCAACCGTGCCGCCCGCTCGGACACCTCCGCCGGCCCCAGCGAAACCGCCCGGTCCGCCCACCGCTGCCCCTCGGCCAGTTCCCCGCGCCGCGCGCACACCAGGGCGAGCCGCAGGGCCGCCCGCCCGTGCCCCGCGTCCGCCGCCCGGGCCCACCACAGCGCGGCCTCCGGCTCGCTCCCCTCACGGGCGAGCAGCAGCCCGAGGTTGAACGCCCCGTTCCGCGACCCGGCCTCCGCGGCCTCGCGGTACCACCGTGCCGCGTCGACCACGTCCCCGCGCGCCGCCGCGAGCATGCCCACCCGCACCTGCGCCCGCCGGTGCCCCTGGGACGCCGCCCGCTCGTACCACTCCTCGCACTCGCTCTTCTCGTGCGTGGGCTCCCCCAGCTCGTGCGCGGGCGCGGGTGGCCGCCGCGCGTCGAGCACCGAGGCCAGCCGGTACGCGGCCTCCGCGCTGCCGCCGCCCGCCGCGCGGCGCAGATGCCGCTCCGCGGACCCCTCGTCCCCGTCCCGCAGCCGCGCGATGCCGACCTGGAGCGCCGCCTCGGTGTGTCCGTCGGCGGCGGCACGCTCGTACCACCGCAGGGCCGCGGCGTCGTCGGCCGCGGTGCCCCGTCCGGCGTGCAGGATCCCGAGGTTGAACGCGGCGTCGACGCTGCCCGCCTCCGCTGCCTTGGAGAACCACGGCTCGGCGCCGGCCGCGTCCCCGACCTGGAGCAGCAGGACGGCCAGGGCGTTGGCCGCCTCCCGGTGTCCGGCGTACGCCGCCTGCCGGTACCACTGCTCGGCCTGCGCGGTCCGTCCCTGTTCGGCGCAGAGCAGCGCGAGGTTGTAGGCGCCGTTGGTGTCGCCGGCGTCCATCGCGGCCC
Organism: Streptomyces sp. NPDC059668; assembly: GCF_042734135.1. NCBI lineage: Bacteria > Bacillati > Actinomycetota > Actinomycetes > Kitasatosporales > Streptomycetaceae > Streptomyces > Streptomyces sp. NPDC059668. The sequence continues at coordinate 44,274 of NZ_JBHWEL010000021.1, forward strand.
GGTACCAGCGCTCGGCGGTCTGGGTCTCGCCCCGCTCGGCGTGCAGCGCGCCGAGCGCGTTCGCGGCGTTGCCGTCGCCCTCCTGCGCGGCGCGCAGCCACCACACCGCGGCGCTCTCGGTGTCACCGGCGTCCCGCAGCAGGAATCCGAGCGCGCAGGCGGCCCGCGCCTCGCCGTCCTTGGCGGATGTCAGGTACCAGCGGCCGGCTTCCTTGAGCTCGCCGCGCTTCTCCAGGATGGCCCCGAGGTGCAGGGCGGCCCGTCGGTGTCCGCGCGCGGCGGCCTGCCGGTACCACTGCTCGGCCTCTTCGCCCGCGGCCCCGATGACGCCCATCACGCCGCTGACACCGTTGTCGGAGCCCCTCTCGCCCGCGTCGGCGGCCTTGCGGTCGAGCGTGCGCGCCAGCCGGTACGCGGCCTCACGGTGCCCGCGCTCGGCGGCCGCCCGCATCCACTGGTCGGCTCCGACGTCGCCGCGGTGCTCCAGGAGGTCGGCGAGCGCGTACGCCCCGAGGGCGTGACCCTGCTCGGCGGACTGGCGCAGCCAGTACTCGGCGGCGGGCTCGTCGCCCCGCTCGCGGTGGTAGCGGCCGAGGGCGTGCGCGGCGGCCGCGGACCCCGCGACGGCGGCGATCCGCCACCATCCCGCGGCGTCGTCGGTGTATCCGCGCTGGTGCAGAAGGACACCCAGGTTGTTGGCGGCGGCACGGTCACCCGCGGCGGTGGCGGCGCGCAGCTGGGGTTCGGCCGCGTCGAGATCGCCACGGCGCAGCAGCATCGCTCCGAGGACGCTCATCGCCTCGACGTCGCCGGATTCGGCGGCGAGCCGCTGACGTGCCTCCTCGGCGGCCTCGCCGGTTTCGTCCCGGTCCGAAGGCTGCACAAAACGCCCTGTCTCCAACAGAGTTGCCTTGTCCCCCATAACGTCCATCGTCGCACCACCTGCAACCTGGCCACACCTGGTATACCGCAGTCAGTGAGGTCACTTCAGCGTTTTGTCGACATGCCCACAGAGAGACAAGTGAAACACAGAATCGCCAACTCCCCACGGATGGCGCAGCCTTCGCGCGTGTCGCCGGCCGGCGCCGGTGCGCACCCGCGTACCGGCGGTACGGGGCGCACACGGGTGCCCCGGGCAGGCGCGGCGACGCCCACGGGCCCGCCGGGCGGAACCACACACGGCGAAGGCCCGGATCCTTGAGGATCCGGGCCTTCGCCTTTCAGTAGCGGGGACAGGATTTGAACCTGCGACCTCTGGGTTATGAGCCCAGCGAGCTACCGAGCTGCTCCACCCCGCGCCGTTGTGTTGCAACCGTACCACGGCGCGGAGGGGACTCCGTTCAGCTGCTTCCGGAGCTCCCGTCGTCACTGGGAGTGCCGCTCGGGCTGTCGCTCGGGCTGCTGTTCTTGTCGCTGCCCTTGTCGCCGCTCTTGCTGCCGCCGCTGCCTCCGGGCTTGCCGGCCGCGGCCTGGGCGTCCTCGGCCCGCTTCAGAGCGTCCTGGAGGTCCTTCTGCGCCTGGCCGTACGCCGTCCAGTCACCCTTCTTGAGGGCTTCCTGGCCCTGTGTGAAGGCCTTCTGGGCGTCTTCGAGCGCCTGCTGGACGGTGGGGTTGCTCGACGTGGGTGGCTTCGTGGTGCCCGTGTCGCCCGGTGGGGTGGTCGTGACGTCCGCCCCGAACACCTTGTTGAGGGCCTGGTCGAGCGTGTCCTCGAAGGCGGTGTTGCCTCCGTAGGTCACCAGCACCTTGCGCAGCAGCGGGTACTTGAGTCCACCACCCCGTACGTAGACGGGCTCCACGTAGAGCAGTCCTCCGTCGAGCGGAATCGTCAGCAGATTGCCGTACTCGACCTCCGAGGCACCGCCGCTGAGGAGCCTGATGGACTCGGCGATGGTCTGTTCGGAGTTGAACTGGCTCTGGACCTGTTTGGGTCCGTCGACGGGTTCGCTCGTCGGCAGTTTCAGGATTCTGATCTTGCCGTAGTCGCCGGTGCCCGCTTCGGCGTTGACCGACATGAAGGCGCTCAGGTTGTCCCGGCCGTTCGGCGTGAACGTCGTCGTCAGCGAGAACGCCTGCGCCTGCTGGTCGGGCATCTTCATGCTCAGGTAGTACGGCGGCACCGCGTTGCCCGACTTGTTGCTCGGGTCGTCGGGGACCTGCCACACCTCGCTGCCGCTGAGGAACGTCTGGGCGTCCTTCACGTGGTAGCGGGTGAGCAGTTCGCGCTGGACCTTGAACAGGTCCTGCGGGTACCGGAGATGGGCCATCAGCGAGGGCGAGATGTCCTTCTTCGACTTCACCGTGTGCGGGAACGCCTTCATCCAGGTCTTGAGGACCGGGTCCTTGGTGTCCCACTGGTAGAGCTTGACGTCACCGGTGTACGCGTCGACGGTCGCCTTCACCGAGTTGCGGATGTAGTTGACCTGGTTCTGCTGGGCCACCACCGCGCGCTGGTTGTTGGTCGCCGTGAGCGAGTCGGCCGTCGTGTCGCCGAGGGTGGTGCGGGAGGCGTACGGATAGCCGTTGGTCGTGGTGTAGGCGTCGACGATCCACTGGATCCTGCCGTCGACCACGGCCGGGTAGGCGTCGCCGTCGATGGTCAGCCAGGGCGCCACGGCCTCGACACGGTCCTTGGGGGTGCGGTTGTAGAGGATCCGGGAACCCTCGCCGATCGCGCCCGAGTAGAGGATCTGCGGCTCACCGAACGCCACCGCGTACGCGGCGCGGTTGACCGGGCTGGAGAGGCTGACGCCGCTGCCGCCCTTGTAGCTGGTGGTCTTCTCCCCGCTGTCGTCGGAGTAGTCGATCTCCTTCTGGGGACCGCCGACGATGGAGTACTGGGTGGTCTTCTCGCCGTAGTAGACCCGCTGCTCGTACGTCCCGAGGTCGCCCTTGGACGGGAGGTCGGACTCGGTGAAGACCGGCCGGCCGCCGGCGGTCGCCGTGGTGCCCTTGGCGGCGACCACGCCGTAGCCGTGGGTGTAGCGGAAGTGGTCGTTGATCCAGTTGTTCTTCGGGATGCCGTTGAGGTTCAGCTCACGCAGCCCGATGACCGTGTCCTGGTCCTTGCCGTCCTTGGTGTAGCGGTCGACGTCCAGGTTGGTCGGGAACGCGTAGTAGTTCCTCATCTGCTGCAACTGCTGGAACGTCGGGGAGACGATGTTCGGGTCCATGATCCGGATGCTCGCCGTGGAGTCGGCGTCGTCGCGCAGCTTGGACTTGTCCTTGGTGTCGCTCGTCCCCGCGTACTCCGAGACCTTGGTGCCGTCGATGCCGTAGGCCTCGCGCGTCGCCTTCAGGTTCTTCTCGACGTACGGCGCTTCCTTGGCCTGCTCGTTCGGCTGGACCTGGAACTTCTGGACGATCGCCGGGTACAGGCCGCCGATGAGGATCGCGGAGAGCACCATCAGGCCGAAGCCGATCACGGGCAGCTGCCAGGTGCGCCGCCACAGGGTGGCGAAGAACAGCAGTGCGCAGATGACCGCGATGCAGAAGAGGATCGTCTTGGCGGGCAGGTAGGCGTTGGCGTCGACGTACCTGAGGCCGGTCCAGTTCCCCGTCGCCTTGAAGTCGCTGGACTTCACGGCGAGTCCGTACCGGTCGAGCCAGTAGGCGACCGCCTTCAGCGCGACGAAGACCCCGAGGAGCACCGAGAGGTGGCCGGTGGCCGCCGCCGTGGCGCGCGCCCCCGGGCTGGTGATCCGCAGCCCTCCGTAGAGGTAGTGCGTGAGCGCGGCGGCGATCAGCGACAGCACGGCGGCGGCGAAGCCGAAGCCGAGGAGGAACCGGTACCAGGGCAGGTCGAAGGCGTAGAAGGAGACGTCGAGGTGGAACTGGGGGTCCTTCTGGTCGAAGGGGACTCCGTTCACCCACATCAGCCAGGTGCGCCACTGGCCGGACGCGGACGCGCCTGCGATCAGCCCCACCAGGGCGGTGATGCCGAACAGCAGCCACCTCTTGTAGGGCGCGATGCCCATCCGGTAGCGGTCGAGGCTCTGCTGCTCCATCGACATGGCGCTCAGTGGCGGCCGCAGCCGGTGGGCCAGCCAGATGTTCACCCCCACCGCGGCGGCCATGAGCAGGCCGAAGACGAAGAAGAGTCCGATCTTGGTCCACAGGGTCGTCGTGAAGACGGACGAGTAGTGGACCGACCGGTACCAGAGCCAGTCCGTCCAGAACCCCGCGAACATGACGAAGGCCATGGCCAGCACGGCCAGCACGCCCAGTGTCATGAGCAGGGTCCGGACACGCCTGGAGGGTCGGCCCACTCTCATCCGTGGCCCCGTCGGGCCTCCGCCGCGGTCCGGCATCTGGAAAGCCAAGGTGCGCACCTCGAAGTCGCTGTTGATCCGTCAGGCCCCCGTGAACGCGGACCATCCATCAGGCTCCGTGATCGTGGAGCCTCACCTATGCAACTTACTCACGCTTTACTCGGTTCCCGCTTCCGGGTACTAACGAGGCAGGATTGTGACCATGTCCAACACTCCCATGGCAGCGAGCCCGCTCACCCGGGCCGTACTCGAGATCGACGAGTACGCCTCAGGCCTCGGCTGGGACCAGCCCGCTCGCCTCTTCGCCCTCGTAGACACCGCACGACTGCGCACCCAGGAACCCGGCCTCGCAGCCCAGCTCGGTCTTCAGGACGAGCCCGAGAGCACGGCTCTCACCCCCGTCGAGCAGGACGAGATCCCTGCCGGCAAGCCGCTGGACGAGTTCCTCGGCACCATCGCCTGGCCCGACGCCGTGGTCGGCTGCGCGCTGACCGTGGAGCGGCTGATGCTGCCGCCGTCCGCGGAGGCCTCCGTTCCGGAGGGTCTGAGCGACAAGAAGCTCGCGAAGTGGGTCGCCGAGCACCCGGACCGCCAGGAGGTGCGCATGACGGTCGGCGTCCTGCGTGACGGGACGCGCGACTCGGCGCTGCGGCTGCGCGAGAAGGACGCGCCGACGGAGGTGCTGACGGGGGCCGGCCTGGTGCCGGGCCTCGCCGAGGCGCTGTCGGCGACGTTCGCGGAGTAGCCGTCGGGCCGCTCCGCGGTGCGGATCGTTCGGCCTACTTGGCCGTGCACTTCGGCAGGTCGGCCGTCCTGCCGGACTTGATGTCCTTGAGGGCGCTCATCGCGTCGTCGATGGTGTTGACCTTGACGAGCGTGAGCCCCTTGGGGGTGTCCTTGGCGGCGGCCGCGCAGTTGTCCTTGGGCGTCAGGAAGTACTGGGCGCCCTTCTCGCGCGCGCCGACCGTCTTCATCTCGATGCCGCCGATCGGGCCGACGGTGCCGGCGTCGTCGATGGTGCCGGTGCCGGCCACGAACTTGCCGCCGGTGAGGTTGTCCGGGGTCAGCTTGTCCACGATGCCGAGCGCGAACATCAGGCCGGCGCTCGGTCCGCCGACATCGGCGAGCTTGATGTCGATGTCGAACGGGAAGGTGTGGTCGGTCCCGGCCGAGATCCCGACGATGGCGCGGGAGGCGCCCTTGTCGGCGGACTTCGCCGTGGTGATCGTGACGTCCTGCGTCTCGGTCGCGGTCCTCTTCGCCTTCTCCGCGGCGGCCTGCTCCTTGAAGGGCACGACCGTGAAGACGACCTTCTCACCGGGCTTGTGGCGGGTGACCAGCTTCGCGACGTCGTCGGGCGCCTTGACCGCCGTACCGTCGACCTTCTTGATCACGTCCCCGGCGTGCAGGCGTCCCTCGGCCGGTGAGCCCTTGACGACCGTGGAGACGATCACCCAGGACTTCACCGGGATCTTCAGCTCCTTCAGGGCCGCGACCTTCGCGCTCTCCTGGGACTGGCTGAACTCCTCGGCGTTCTCCTGGGTCGACTGCTGCTCTGTCTTGCCGTCGGGGTACAGCGTGTCGTGCGGGACGACCTTGCTGTCGTGCGCGAGCCAGCCGTAGACGGCCTCGACGAGGTTCATCCGGTAGTCGGCGCTGGTCACCCGGACGGTGGTCATGTTCAGGTGCCCGGTGGTCGGGTACGTCTTGCGCCCCGTGATCTGCAGCACCGGCTCGCCGTCGTGCTCGCTCAGCGTGTTCACCGTCGGTCCCGGTGACATCTCCGAGTACGGCACGGTGATGAACACTCCCGCGCACAGGAGCGCGATCAGGATCAGCGTGGAGGCGAGCATCGTCGCGGTGCGGCGTGGCATGTATCGACAGTACGGGACGGTGCTGTCAGCGCACCGTCGGGGCCGCCCGTACGAGGCCCTCGGCCGCGTACGGGGCGCCCTTGCCTCAGACCGCGTCGGAGGGGGACTTCTCCAGCGGGTCGGGCCGTGCCGGGACGGCCTCGGACCGCTCCATGGCCGCGCGGAAGCGGGCGTAGCCCTCGAGCTCGACGCCGTCCCCGGCCGTCTTGCGATTCCGGCCGGCCCAACTTCCCCACAGTCCCGCGCCGATCGCGGCCATCAGCGGAATCAGCAACCAGGCGAGCGACGCCATGCCGACCTCCCAACCCCAACGAGCGACCGCAACTGACTGATCAGCAGATTAACCATTCGCAGTGTTAACGCTCACGCCAGGGGGTCGGTTACGCAACCTGAGCACGGGCGGCGGACCCGTGTGCTCCGTCCGTGGGCGTGCCCGGGTCCCGTCGGGGTGTCGTCCCTGCTCCGGGCCGTGATCGTCAGCAGGCGCCGACCCACTCCTCCGTGCCGTCGGAGAACTTCTGGTGCTTCCAGATGGGCACCTCGTGCTTGAGGTCGTCGATCAGTCTGCGGCACGCCTCGAAGGCCTCGCCGCGGTGCGGGCACGACACGGCGACGACGACCGCGAGGTCCCCGACGTCCAGGTCCCCGACGCGGTGCACGGCGGCCAGCGCGCGTACCGGGTACTCGGCGACCACCTTCTCGGCGATCCGGCGGATCTCCGCCTCGGCACTGGGGTGGCTCGAATACCCCAGTCCGGCGACGTCGGCACCGCCGTCGTGGTTGCGCACGGTCCCCACGAACAGCGCGGTCCCGCCGGCGGCGTCGTCACCGACGGCCCGGAAGACCTCGTCCAGGGACAGCGGTTCGTCCCGGACCGCCACCAGCCGAATGGGGTCCTGCGCGGCCCGCTCGCCGGGATGTTCAAAGGAAGGTGCCATGTCCCCATCGTGCCGCACCCCCGCGGCACCGAGGAATACGCGTTTCCCCCCGCTCGGGCGCGGGCCCCTTTGGAGCGTCCTACAGGGCGGCGCCTCCTCCGGGCGGCGCCTCCTTCGGGCGGTGCCTGCGGGGTGGTGCGGACGGCCGGGGCAGGGCGGCGGGTCCCGTCGCACGTGTCCGGCGGCGCGGCCCCAGGGGCCCGCCCTGCCGCAGCGCCGCCGGGCCGTCCCGCCCTGCCGTCCTGTTCAGATCCGGCGCCGGGCCTTCCGCGCCCGGCGCACGATCGCCGCCGTGCCGAGCAGCGCCACCGTCGCTCCGGCGGCTCCCGCGGCCGTCGCGTCCTTGCGGCCCAGCCGCCGTCCGGCCACCGTGTGCCGCCCGGCGACCTCCTCCAGCAGCTCCGCGAGAACCTCCTCGTTGGTCCACCGCGGCCGCCACCCGGCGTCGTGCAGCCGGCTGCCGCTCACCACCCAGGGGTACATCGTGTAGGCCAGGTCCCCGGCGGGTGACGGGGTGAGCCCGATCCGGTGAAGCCGCGCCGCCGCCCCCAGGGCCACGGCGGACGGCAGCTCCATCCGCCGGATCCCGCTCAGCTCCTCGACCTCTTCCTGCTCCAGCCACCCGTCGCACCCGACGGCCAGCTCCCCGTCCACCTTCTCCAGAACGGCCAGTTCCAGCGCACTGCACAGATCCTCGACGTGGCAGAACTGCCAGGCGGGCCGGGAGCCCGCCACCACGAGAAGCCGAGGCGACTCGAAGTACCTGGTCAGCGCGGTGTCGCTACCGCCACCGACCAGGACCCCGGGGCGCACGACGGTGACATTGAGCCCGGGGTGCGCGCGCGGCGCCCGTCGCGCGAGCCGCTCGATCTCCAGGAGGTCGCCGACCCCGGTCGCCTCGGCCGTCGCCCGCAGCTCGGCGTCCTCGGAGAGCGGCAGCTCGTTGTCCGGCAGCGCCCCGTAGACCATCGCGGAGGTGCACAGCACGACCCGGTGGACCCCGGCCGCGGCGGCGGCCGTGAGCACGGTCTGCGTCCCCCGGACGTTGTAGGCCGTACGGGCGGCCGCGTCCGTCTCCAGGTCGAGGTCGAGTGCGAGATGCACCACGACGTCCGCTCCGCGCAGCTTCTCCGCGATCGCCGGGTCCCGCACGTCGAGGATGTACCACTGGGCGGCCGCGCACTCGCCACGGCGCTCGTCTATGGCGATGACCTGCTTGATCTCCTCACTGGCGGCGAGCCGCTCGGTGAGCATCGCGCCCACGCCGGACGCGGCTCCGGTGACCGCGACGACGGGCCCGCGCGGGAGCGGGCTGGTTGAGCGGTTTCGCGCTGCGCGAACCTGTGGATCTGGGGAACTCACCGGGCGTCTCCAGCGGTTGTCTTCAGTAACGGACGCGCGTGACGCGTCCGTACCAGGTGGCATCCATCCTGCCGCAGGCCAAGAGTCGGCGAAGCACCGAGGCCCGATCGGGTTGTGGTGTCTACGCTGGGTGGTGTTGTCGGGCAGCCGCCGTCGGAACGAACCGGCGGCCCTAACCAGCCGAGGAACCCCGTGAGTGACACCCCATTCGGATTCGGCCTTCCGCCGGAGGAGCCGGAGAACGGCGACGAGGGCAAGAAGAAGGACCAGGAGAGCGGTGGTGGTCAGGGACCGTTCGGTTTCGGGCTGCCCGGAGCCGGCGGTTTCGGCGCCGACAATCCGCTCGCAGCCATGTTCGGGTCCATGAACCCCAACGACCTGGGTGCCGCGTTCCAGCAGCTGGGCCAGATGCTCTCGTACGAGGGCGGCCCGGTGAACTGGGACATGGCCAAGCAGATCGCCCGCCAGACGGTCTCCCAGGGCACCTCCGACGGCACCAAGGACGCGAGTATCGGCCCCGCCGAGCGCACCGCGGTCCAGGAGGCCGTCCGTCTGGCCGATCTGTGGCTGGACGACGCGACCTCCCTGCCGTCCGGGGCCGGCTCCGCCGTGGCCTGGAGCCGCGCGGAGTGGGTCGAGGCGACCCTGCCCGTGTGGAAGGAGCTCGTGGACCCGGTGGCCGAGCGTGTCGGCGCGGCCATGGGGGACGTCCTGCCGGAGGAGATGCAGGCCATGGCGGGCCCGCTCATCGGCATGATGCGCTCCATGGGCGGCGCCATGTTCGGCACGCAGATCGGGCAGGCCGTCGGCGTGCTCGCGGGCGAGGTCGTCGGTTCCACCGACATCGGCCTGCCGCTCGGCCCGGCCGGCAAGGCCGCGCTGCTGCCGCTGAACATCGCGTCGTTCGGCAAGGACCTCGGCATCGCCGAGGACGAGGTGCGGCTCTACCTCGCTCTGCGTGAGGCCGCCCACCAGCGCCTCTTCGCGCACGTGCCGTGGCTGCGCTCGCATCTCTTCGGCGCCGTCGAGGGCTACGCGCGCGGCATCAAGGTCGACACGGCCAAGCTGGAGGACGTGGTCGGCCAGCTCGACCCGCAGAACCCGGAGCAGTTGCAGGACGCCCTCCAGCAGGGCATGTTCCAGCCGGAGGACACGCCCGAGCAGAAGGCCGCCCTGGCCCGTCTGGAGACGGCGCTCGCACTCGTCGAGGGCTGGGTGGACGCGGTCGTGCACGCGGCCGCGAAGCCGCGTCTGACGTCCGCGGACGCGCTGCGCGAGACGCTGCGCCGCCGCCGGGCGACGGGCGGCCCCGCGGAGCAGACCTTCGCCACGCTCATCGGTCTGGAGCTGCGCCCGCGCCGGCTGCGGGACGCCTCGCGCCTGTGGGCCTCGCTCACCGACGCGCGCGGTGTGGACGGCCGGGACGGTCTGTGGGCCCACCCGGACATGCTGCCCACCGCGTCCGACCTGGACGACCCGGACGGATTCGTGCACCGCGAGCAGCTGGACTTCTCCGAGCTCGACAAGATGCTCGGCGAGGCGGCGTCGGGTTCCGCCGACCGGCCGAACCTGACGAAGGACGACGGCGGCACCGACACGGACGGCGGGCACGACAAGGACGGCGACACGAGCGACGGCAAGGGCGAAGGCGCCGAGTGACCCTCCATGACGACGCGGTCCTCGTACTGAAGGGTTACGAGGGCCAGGAAGAGCTGCGGCAGGCGTACCTGGACCACCTGTCCGCGCACCCCGACGGCATGTGGAAGTCGTGCACGGCGGGGCATGTCACGGCGAGCGCGCTGGTCGTGGACGCCGAGGGCGGCCGTGTGCTGCTGACGCTGCACCGCAAGCTGCGGATGTGGCTGCAGATGGGCGGCCACTGCGAGCCGGGTGACCCGACGCTGGCGTCGGCCGCGGGGCGCGAGGCGGCCGAGGAGTCGGGCATCGAGAGCCTGACGCTGCTGCCGGGCGGTCCCGTGACCCTGGACCGGCACGCCATCCCGGCGCCGTGCAACTGGCACCTGGACGTCCAGTACGCCGCGCTCGCCCCGGCCGGATCCGTGGCGGCGATCAGCGACGAGTCCCTCGACCTGCGCTGGTTCCGCTACGACGAGGTCGCGGAGGTGGCGGACGCCTCGGTCGTGCGTCTGCTGGAGGCGACCCGCGCGAGGCTCTCCGCCTGAGACCGGGGCACTCGGCCCGGGACACGCGTAAGGGGCGACCGCCAAGGCGGTCGCCCCTTACCGTCGCTCATGCCCGTCCGCCGATCAGCTCCAGGCGTTGCCCTGGTTCTGCGCGTGGACACCCTGCTGGCCCATGCCGTACTGCGCCCGCAGACCCTGGCCGATCACCGCGTTCTGCGGCGGGAGCAGCTCGCTGGGCTGGACGAGCACGTACCCCTGGCCCATGAAGCTGAGCTCCCAGCCCTCACCGGTGTTGCCGCGCCGCCGCCACACCCCGGAGGAGTGCGTCTGCGCCTGCATCTGCACCCGCAGGCCGGTGGACCACGCGACGATCGCGTCGGCGTCGCAGTTGACGTACTTGTCGGGCGTGACCTGCATCATCAGCGGCGACCCGGAGGTCATCAGCGCGACCTTGCCGCGTCCGGTGATGTTGAGCTGGTACTTGCCCGATCCGGAGATGCCGTACTGGCTGTCCACGGCGATGACCTCGTGGTGCAGCGCGGAGTCCATGGCCAGCACGTAGCTGCTGTCGACGGTGAGACCGTCCTGGTCCACGTCGACGACGTGCACGTGCTGGGCGAGGTTCGCGAGGTAGACCGTCCCCTGCCCGTGGCAGCGCATCAGGTCCAGACCCTCACCGGTGTACGCCCGTGCGCGGTGCTGGCTGCTGTTCTGGTACTCGGCGTCGAACTCGACGAGCCCCTGGTAGGCGACCATCGTGCCCTTGCGGGCCAGGATGTCGTCGTGGCCCTCCATGACGACCCGCAGCATCTGCGAGTTCTGCAGGCTGTAGCGCTCCTGGGTCTGCTGTTCGTTGTAGCCGAAAAGCGGGCTCTGCATGATGTCCTGCTCCCCCTCAGCCCCGGATCCGGAGGCGGTCGGTGCTGTCCTCGCTGGGCTGGACGACGACGATGCCCTGCCCGGAGAACGCCATCTGGTACGCCTCGCCGCTGCCGCGGCCGATCAGCGACTGTGCCTTGAAGCTGCGCTTGCCCTTGACCTTGAGGTTCGGGGACCAGGCGACCAGCGCGTCAGGATCGACGTACGTCTCATCCTCGCCGCCACCGCAGTCGACCACGATCGGCTTGCCCCGGGAGGTCAGCGCCACCCAGCCCTGGCCGGAGATCTTGGTGTTCCACAGGCCCTGTCCGGCGAACTTGGCGAGCCCCTTGACGCGTTCGACGCCCCAGGTGAGGTGCGCGTCGAAGGCGAGCAGGTTGGTGGCGTTCACGGAGATCGCGTCCCCGTTGAGGTTGATGACGACGACGTTCGCCCCGTAGTCCGCGAGATAGAGCAGGCCGTCGCCGTGGCACCTCATGAGGGGCGCGCCCTCACCGGTCATCCAGTCCCGCGCGATCTGCCGTACCGCGGGCGGGTTGGGCTCGTACTGGACGAAGCCCTCGTAGGCGACCATCGAGCCCACGCGCGCGAAGAGGTCGCTTCCGGTCTGCATGGCGACCTTCAGCATGTGATTGCCGTGGTTCTCCATGCGGGCGGTGACGGGTGCCGGGGCGTAGCCCGTGAGTGGCTGGTTCATGACGGGCTCCCTCAGACCTCGTACGGCTGGACGACGATGAAATTGCCGGGCGCGCCGCGGAACTGGAGGTTCACGCTCTCGCCGGTGTCGCCCGGGTAGGCGTTGCGCCGCATCCGCACCTGGCTGGAGACGATCACCTGGGAGGCCGCCGACCAGGCGACGACGGCGTTGCAGTCCGCGAACGTCGTCGGTGTCACGGGCAGCACGACGGGCGCGCCGTGCGTCTTCACCACGACCGTGCCGGTGCCCTGGAACTGCATGGTGAACAGCGCGCCCCCGGGAATGCCGTGGCCCTCGATCCTGCGCACCTCGTACTGGAGCGTCTCGTCGAAGGCGAGGACGTTCTCGGAGGACACACAGATCGCGTCGCCTTGGAGTTCGATGGGGTGCACGTGGGTGGCGTTCTCGGCGAGGAACACCTGACCGCGGCCGGAGCAGCGCATCAGCTGCATCTCCTGCCCGGTCGCGTTGCCCACGATCCGTCCCGCGAAGCCGGCGCCCTTGTAGCTGAAGTCGACCTTGCCCTGGTAGAGCACCATGCTGCCCTGGCGGGCCAGCACGGGCTGGTCCCCGATGCCGAGGTCGACCCGGATGAGCTTCTTGTTCTGCTGCGTCCAGCGTTGCCCGGTGGGCGTCTCCTTGAACGCCCCCAGCGCGGCGGCCACACCGGCGCCGGCCTGCGGAGCGCCCTGCGGGACACCGTACGGGGAGGGCGCGCCGGGCTGGCCCGGGTACTGCCCCGGGACCTGGCCGTACGACGGCTGCTGACCGTGTCCGGGAGGTGCCGGCGGGGCCTGCTGGCCGTATCCCGGCGGCGCGGACGGGGCCTGCTGACCGTAGCCGGGAGGCGCGGACGGGGCCTGCTGACCGTAGCCGGGAGGCGCGGACGGGGCCTGCTGACCGTAGCCGGGAGGCATGGGGGCACTCTGCCCGGGCGGCTGCTGACCGTAGCCCGGCGGCGGGCCGGGCGGACCGGGCGGGGCGGGCGGCTGCGCGTACGGGGCGGGCCCCGGCGGCGGCACGGTGCCGCCCGGCGGGCTGTGCAGCGGCGCGATGATGGTCGGCGCGGCGTGCACCGACGGCGCGGCCGGGGCGGGCGGCGCGAACCCCTGCGCGGCGGGCTGCGGCGCGGGAGCCGGGGCGCCGAACGCGGGTGGCGCGCCCACCTGGGTGGGAGGCGAGAACGAGGGCGCCGCGCCGCTCTGCGGCTGCTGCGCGGCGGGCTCCTCGTCGGCGACCTCACCGCCGAAGTTCTTCAGCAGCGCGTCCAGGCCGCCGTCGAACCCCTGCCCGACGGCGGCGAACCGCCAGACGTCCTTCAGGTAGAAGTCGCCCAGCATCACCGCACGCTCGGTGGAGAACTCCGCTCCGCTGAACGAGTACCGGGCCACCTCCTCGCCGCCCGCGACGACACGGAGATACCCGGGGGCGATCTGGGACATCTGCCCGGCGCCGTCGATCGTCGCCGTGAACGACAGCTTCTGGATCTGCGCCGGGATCCGGTCGAGGGTGACGCGGAAGGACTCCGTGTCACCCGACTGGGCGCCAAGGAGCTGGACGGATTCCTCGGGGGTCTTCGGCTGGTTGAAGAAGACGAAGTACCGGTCGTCCGACAGTCGTTCGTCGGCGTCCAGACCGAAGCAACTGATGTCGAAGGTCAGTCCGGGGCCGGTGATCTGCACACCCACGTACAGATCGGTGCCCGCGGTGAGGTCACTGATTCTGGCCTTGTGGCCGCGTTGGAATTCCCTGGCCATGCGTAACGACCGTCCCCCATCCCGAATGCGATTGCGTCGCGTCAGGCTAACGGGAAACCCCGGAAGTGAACGCGGCCGGTACAGACCCGGTACACAATCACCCCCCGCCCGGGACCGACCGCGCCCGCCCGCCCGCTATTCGTCGCGGCCGACCGGCGGATGGGGCAGCCGGGCGGCAGCCACCACCCCCTCGAGGTAGCCGCGCGCCCGCTCCGTCCGCGGATACGCCTCCAGCAGCCGCCAGAAGCGCGGACCGTGCCCGGGCACCAGAAGATGCGCGAGTTCGTGGACGAGGACGTAGTCGACGACGTACTCGGGCATGCCCTGCAACCGGTGCGAAAGACGGATACTGCCCTCGGCCGGGGTGCAGGAACCCCATCGCGTGTTCTGATTGGTCACCCAGCGGACCGAGGTGGGCCGGGCCCGCCCGTCGAAGTACTGGTCCGACAGACGCGCGGCACGCTCGGTCAGCTCGGCGTCGCCGAGCACCCGTTTGCTCTCCTGGGCGGCCAGCTTGTCGAGCATGACGGTCACCCAGCGCTGTTCCTCCGCCTCGGACATCCGGGCGGGGATGAGCACGACAGTGCGATCACCCTCGCGGTACGCGGAGACCGTCCTGCGCCGTCGCGCACTCCTGCGAACCTCGATCGCACTCGCCCCTGATCCGCTCGGCGGCGGGCTCGTCGTGCTGCGCTGTGGTTTTCCGGCGCGATGCAGTGGGTCGGCGGGCACGCCCCGACGTTACCCGCTGCACACGGGGGAAGTCCCGTCCCCAGGACGGTTCGGTGTCGATCCGCGCCCCGCGCGCTCGATTTATCCGACGAACAGCACAGCCTGTGGACAACTTTCCGCACCCTCCACCCGCCCCGGGGCATCCTGGCATCCGATCGGCGGACCCGGCACGGGCCCCGCCGGCACACGGGGATGCTCCATGGATACGGGGGTCGGTCATGCATCCGATGGTGAAACCCGCGCTCCGGCGCGGCTGGCGGGACCTCAACACCGTGCAGTTCGGCATGGCACCCGCGCACGCGATGGTTCTGAGCCCGGTGGACACGGCGACAGGCAGCTTCCTCGACCTGCTCGACGGAACCCGCGGACTCCCCCTCCTGCGCGAGCAAGGACGCGGCATGGGCCTGCCCGACGGCCATGTCGACGCACTCGTGGAACGGCTGGCCCGCTCCGGACTGCTCGACGACGCGACGGGCGGCGGCCCGGCCGCGGACACCCTGCGCGCGAAGAAGGCGGTCCTCGACCGGCTGCGCCCCGACCTCGCGGCCCTCTCCCTCGTCGTCCCCGCACCGGGCGACGCCCTCCGGCACCTCGCCGCCCGCCGCTCCCTGCGCGTACAGGTGCGCGGCGCGGGCCGGGTCGGAGTCACCGTCGCGGCGCTGCTGGCCGGCGCGGGCGTGGGCCGGATCGAGGTGCGCGACGTGGGCCGGGTGGAACCGTGGGACGTGGCACCCGGCGGACTGCCGGCGGAGTCCATCGGAGAACGCCGCGAGGAAGCCGCCCGACGCGCGGTGCGACGAGCCGCGCCGGACCGTCCGCCCCGCCCCGCCACCGAGGGCGAGGAACTCGGGCTCTCCCTGGTGATCATCACACCCCGGGACGGCCTGTCCGTCCACGCCCCCGATCCTGGCGCCGCCGAACCCCTGATCACCTCCGGCACGGCCCATCTGTACGCGGGAGTCGTGGAAGGGACGGGTGTCGTCGGCCCGCTGGTCCTGCCCGGTGACACCGGCTGCGCCGGCTGCCTGGACCGGAGCCGCGCCGACCGGGATCCGACCTGGCCGCGCCTGATCGCCCAGTGGCGCTCCGGCGCTTCACGCCACGTACCGGCGTGCGACCTCACCGTGGCGACCGGCGTCGCCGGCCTCGCCGCCGCGCATGCGCTCGCCTTCCTCGACGGCCGGCCGCCCTCCAGCGCCGGAGCCCGCTGGGAGGCCTCCGCTCCGGAACTCCACTGGCACGCGAAACCGGTGTGGCCGCACCCCGATTGCCCGTGCGGCGCCACGGAGAAAAGTAAGAAGGGGGAACGCGCCGCCGAAGCCGAGAAGCCGCACGAGACAATGGCCGGGCAACAGCCGCATGCGGCACGGCTGTCTGGGACTTGGAGGGCGCATGTCTGATCTTCCCCGGAAGGCGGTCACCCGAACCGCCAAACTCGCCGCGCTACCACTCGGCTACGCCGGGCGAGCCACGTGGGGCCTGGGCAAGCGGATAGGCGGGAAGTCGGCGGAGATCGTGGGCCGCGAACTCCAGCAGCGCACGGCCGAGCAGCTCTTCAAGGTGCTCGGTGAGCTGAAGGGCGGAGCGATGAAGTTCGGGCAGGCACTGTCCGTCTTCGAATCGGCACTGCCCGAGGAGGTCGCGGGCCCGTACCGGGCGGCGCTCACGAAGCTCCAGGAAGCGGCACCACCGATGCCGACCCGCACCGTGCACGCCGTACTCCGGGAGCGGCTCGGCGAGGACTGGTCCGAGCTGTTCCTCGAATTCGAGGACAAGCCGTCCGCGGCCGCCTCGATCGGCCAGGTGCACCGGGCGGTCTGGCACGACGGCCGCGAGGTCGCCGTGAAGGTGCAGTACCCGGGAGCGGGCGAGGCCCTGCTCTCCGATCTCACCCAGCTCAGCCGATTCGCCCGGCTGCTGGGCCCGCTCATCCCCGGCATGGACATCAAGCCCCTCATCGCGGAACTCCGCGACCGGGTCTCCGAGGAGCTCGACTACGCACTGGAGGCACAGGCCCAGGAAGTCCACGCCACGGAGTTCTCGGGCGACCCCGACGTCCTGGTACCGGCGGTCGTCCACCAGTGCGACCAGATCCTGGTCACCGAATGGATCGACGGAACACCCCTGTCGGAGGTGATCTCCGACGGTACGCAGGAACAGCGGGACCGCGCGGGTCAACTGCTGGCCCGCTTCCTCTTCTCCGGCCCCGCCCGCACCGGACTGCTGCACGCCGACCCCCATCCGGGCAACTTCCGGCTCCTGCCGGACGAGAAGAGCGGCTGGCGCCTCGGCGTCCTCGACTTCGGCACCGTCGACCGCCTCCCCGGCGGCCTGCCCACACCGATCGGCGACTCCCTGCGCATGACCCTCGACGGCGATGCGGAGGCGGTCTACGACCTGCTGCGGGAGGAGGGCTTCGTCAAGGAGTCGATAGAACTCGAACCCGACGCCGTCCTCGACTACCTCCTGCCGATCATCGAACCGGCTCAGGCGGACGAGTTCACCTTCACCCGCGGCTGGATGCGCAGCCAGGCCGCCCGGGTGGCCGACCCCCGCTCCCCCGCCCACCAGTTGGGCAGGCTCCTCAACCTGCCCCCGTCGTACCTGCTGATCCACCGGGTGACGCTGAGCACCATCGGCGTCCTGTGCCAGCTCGGCGCGACGGTCCGGCTCCGCGACGAACTGGAGGAGTGGCTACCGGGGTTCGTCCCGATCGAAGAACTGCCGGACGAGGAGGACTCAGCGGCTGAGGCGTGAGTCCGGGCTGCCTTCGGGGCGGCTGTGGGGTGGGGCGGGGAGGCGGGAGGGGGAGGGGGAGGGCCCCGGAAGAGAAGATCCGGAGCAAGCCCCGCCCTACCACCAGGCCGAATCCAGCCGCCCCTCGATCGCCCGCAGATGTGCGCGGGCGCAGTTGTCGCAGAAGTAGTGGCGGCTGCCGTTCTCCATGGAGCAGGTCCAGGTCGGCTGGGGGCCGTCCGCCGAGGTGCCGCAGCGGGCGCACGCGATGCGCCGGGCCTGGGCCGTGTCGGGCCGTTCGGTGGTGCCGCTGCTGTCACTGTCCCCGGGAAGACTCGTCACCCGCCGACGATAACGCCGTGGCCGGGCGTTCGCCCGCCACAACGCACCGCGGGGGGGGGGGGGGGGGGGGCCGGGCCCCCGGCGGGGGTGGGTGGGGGGGGGTGGGGGGGGGCCCGCGGGCGGGGAGTA
>NZ_JBHWEL010000021.1:62144-100874 GCF_042734135.1 Streptomyces sp. NPDC059668
CGCCTCTCGGCGTCCTCTGCCTCCTCGCCCCCCCCCGCCCGGCGGGGGGGGGCGCGGCCCCCCCCCCCCCCCGGGGGGGGGGGGCGCCCGCCGCCCCCCCCCCCCCCCCGCGGTGGAGTGCGTGGCTGTGTGTCTGCGACTGCCTTCGGCTGCTTACTGCATGACCGCCATGGCCAGCGCGCGGCGGGCGCGCATGGAGGCGCGCTCGGCCCGGCGCTGCATCCGGCGGGCGGTGGCCAGGCGTGCGGCCTGGCGCTCCCGCTCGGCCTCTTGCAGTCGCTCGTGCATATGCGCACGAGCCAGGGCTTCTGGAATGAGTTGCATCTCTCGGGTCCTGTTCTCACGCGAGTCGTTCGCGTCGGTGGTGGTGAAGTCTGGAATTGCGGAGCCGGTGGGCTCACTCGTGGACGGCTTCATCGGGGCCTGTTTCTTGGGGTCGTGCGTCAGGGGGCGGTCGATCGTTCCTGCGATGTTCATGCCGTGACCGGGTTCTTGCGCGGACGGCCACGGGGCCGCTTGCGGGCCACGACCACACCCTGAACGAAGAGCTCTCCACCCCAGACACCCCAGGGCTCACGCCGCTCCTTGGCGCCGGCGAGGCAGGCCTCGATCAGCGGGCAGGTACGGCAGAGGGACTTGGCGTACTCGACGTCGGCCGGCGACTCGGCGAAGAAGACTTCCGGGTCGTAGGAACGGCAGGGGACGGGTACGCCGAGGTTCTCGATGGCGTCGTCGAGCGCGGTGAGCGCAGTGAGCGGGATCAAGGTGGAGTCCTCCGTGAGGCCGGGCGGGGGGATCGTTTCGGAAGGCGGTACGGACGGGGCGTGCGCTTCGAGTTGCACGGTTGGTCTTCCTCGTCTGGTCGTGCCGGCCGGTTGGCCGGTTGGCGGCTGGTACCGGGTTCTTGTCTTGTCCCGAGGCCCCTTCGCTCTGCCGTCCCCGGTCGGGGACAAACAGAAGGGCCGCGGATCCCGGGTGGGGTTCCGCGGCCCTGAAGGCGCCGGCCTGATCGAGGATCAGGCTGGATCACTCCAGGGTTCAGGCCCACGGAAGGCCCACATCGTGTGGTGCTGCTTGGTCTGCTTCAGGGATCCGGCACCGGCTGCCGCAAAGGCATAGGCACGCGCCTCTGCCACTACTGCCGCTTCCAGTGCCTGGATCGGTCGCTCATTGCGCTCACGGATGGGAAGACCCGCGAGAGACAGGGAGGACGCCGGCCGGACGGCAGCGATGCCGGACAGACCGGTGCCCAGGTTCGAGACGCCGAGCAGGCACGTGGAGACGACCGAGGGATCGGTCATTTTGACGGTGGTGCTGGAGCTGGTGTTGATGCTGATCACTGGAATCGCCTCCTCTCGGCGTCTTGGGGGACTGGGGGTGAGCCAGTCCGACGGCTATTAAGTACAGCACGGAACCAGGGCTTCGGAGAAGCCCGCCGCTTCCGTGCTAAGAACCTATGGGGATTGCCGGGGCATGCGCAAACTATTTTTTCGACGAGTTTGAATCAGTCGTCGGGCTTGTCCTCGTCAGGCTGTTGGCCTGCGCAGATGGCCAGTACGTCGGCTCCGAAGCGGTTGAGCTTGCGCACTCCGACTCCGGGGATCCGTGCGAGCTCTCCCTCGCTGTCGGGAACGGTCTCGGCGATGGCCATGAGGGTCTTGTCGGTGAAGACGCAGAACGCGGGCTGGCCGCTGCGCTGCGCCTGTACCGCCCGCCACTCGCGCAGCCGTTCGTAGAGGCCCTCGTCCATGTCGGAGGGGCAGTCCTCGCAGCGCATCAGTTTCATCTCGCCGGCGTCGGTCAGCGTGCGGCCGCAGACGCGGCAGCGGGCGGGGGTTCGGCTCGTCCGCCGGACGACGGTGCCTCCGCTGCTTCCGATGCCTCGTTCGACGCCTCCTGGACCGCCTCCGCTCGTGCGGCCCGCGGTGGTGACGGAGCCGGGGCGTAGTCCGTCGAGGAAGCGGCTGGGCCGGCGGCCCGCTCTGCCGCCGGGTGAGCGGGACAGGGCCCAGGAGACGCAGAGGTGTTCTCTGGCGCGGGTGACGCCGACATAGAGGAGGCGGCGTTCCTCTTCGATCTGCTCGTCGGTCTTTGCGTAGGTGATCGGCATCATGCCCTCGGCGACGCCGACGAGAAAGACTACGTCCCACTCCAGTCCTTTGGCGGAGTGCAGGGAGGCGAGGGTGACGCCCTGGACGGTCGGGGCGTGCTGGGCGCCGGCGCGCTCGTCGAGTTCGGCGACCAGGTCGCCGAGGGTGGCGTCCGGCTTGGCGGCGGCGAAGTCCTGGGCGAGGTGGACGAGGGCGGCCAGTGATTCCCAGCGTTCCCTGACCGCGCCGGAGCCTGCGGGGGGTTGCCCGGTCCAGCCTTCGCCGGACAGGACGGCGCGGACCTGGGAGGGCAGGTCGACGACGTCGTCGAGGAGGGAGTCGTTGCCTCCGAATCGGGCGGCCGCGCGGAGGGCTGATCCGGCTTTGCGCACTTCGGGGCGGTCGAAGAACCGCTCGGCGCCGCGTAGCTGGTAGGGCACTCCGGCGTCGGCGAGCGCCTGCTCGTAGGTCTCGGACTGGGAGTTCGTACGGAACAGGACGGCGATCTCGCTCGCGGGGACGCCGGCGGCGATGAGGTCGCGGATGCGGCGGGCGGCGCCTTCCGCCTCGGCGGGTTCGTCGGTGTATTCGGCGTAGACGGGTTCGGGTCCGGGGGCGCGCTGGGAGATCAGTTCCAGGCGGTGGTCGGCGGCGCGGCCGCGGGCCTGGGAGAGCAGGCCGTTGGCGAGGTGGACGACCTGGGGTGAGGAGCGGTAGTCGCGGACGAGCTTGACGACGGTGGCTCCGGGGTGGCGGGTGCGGAAGTCGAGAAGGTGGTCGGGGGTTGCACCGGTGAACGAGTAGATCGTCTGGCTGGCGTCGCCGACGACGCAGAGGCTGTCGCGTTCGCCGAGCCACAGTTCGAGGAGGCGTTGCTGGAGGGGGCTGACGTCCTGGTACTCGTCGACGACGAAGTGCTGGTACTGGGAGCGGACCTGGTCGGCGATGTCGTGGCGGTCCTGGAGGATGCCGACGGTGAGCAGCAGGACGTCCTCGAAGTCGATGAGTGACCGGTCGCGTTTGACGTCTTCGTAGGTGGCGTACAGCTGGGCGATCTCGGCGGGGTCGCGGGGGGATTCGCGGCCGGTCTTGGCGGCGGCGGCCGCGTAGTCGGAGGGGACGGTCTGGGTGACCTTGGACCATTCGATCTCGGCGGTGACGTCGCGGAGCTCTCCGCGGTCGAGGCGGATGCGGCAGGCGGCGGCCGCGTCGGCGACGAGCTGGATCTTGCGGTCGATGAGTCGGGGGAGGCTGCCGCCGACCGCTTTCGGCCAGAAGTACTGGAGTTGGCGCAGGGCCGCGGAGTGGAAGGTGCGGGCCTGGACGCCGCCGGCGCCGAGCTGGCGGAGGCGGCCGCGCATCTCTCCTGCGGCGCGGTTGGTGAAGGTGACGGCGAGGACGCTGGAGGGCTGGAGGATTCCGGCGCGTACGCCGTAGGCGATGCGGTGGGTGATCGCTCGCGTCTTGCCCGTGCCGGCTCCTGCCAGCACGCACACCGGACCGTGCAGGGCGGTGGCGACTGCGCGCTGCTCGGGGTCGAGCCCGTCGAGCACCGCGTCGGCCGTGTCCGGAACCTGCGGGAAGAGGGTGGAGTGCGTTGCTGCTGTCACCCCGCCATGCTGCCAGGTCGCCGGGGGCTGGTGAGTCGGGTTGTCCACAGGGAGGGTCTTGTGGTCGTACTAATGCGGCAGGCGTCGGGGGGTGGCGGTGTACGGGGCGGGGGTACCCGGGTGCGGGAATGGTGGGTGTCCGACGTACGTTCCCCTTTTGCGATGAAGCACCCCCAGCAGTAAAGGAGCGCGAGAGACATGCCGGGCACTGTGACGATGTACAGCACCACGTGGTGCGGATACTGCACGCGGTTGAAGGGTCAGCTGGACCGCGAGGGCATCACGTACAAGGAGATCAACATCGAGCACGACCCGGCGTCCGCTGCGTTCGTGGAGAAGGCGAACGGCGGGAACCAGACGGTTCCGACGGTTCAGGTCGTTCCCTCCGGGGGTGGGGTCGAGGTCGTCATGACGAACCCGAGTCTTGCCCAGGTGAAGCGCGCGCTCGGCGTCTGATCCGGGAGTACGCGTACGAGACCCCGTCCGTTGGTCATGGGCGGGGTCTCGTCGGTGTTCGTGCTGTTCAGCAGTACGGCTGCTGGTCGGTGAGTGCCGACGCGACGCGTGTGAAGACACCGAAGAGGCGGTAGAGCCGGGGAACCGGTCCGGTCACCTCGACGGTGCGGGAGTCTCGCAGGCCGACTCCGGGGATCCCTTCGAGCTGGCTGGCGACGGTGGCCGACTGTCATCGCACGGCCAGGGTGGCCTCGGCTTCCGGGCGGGGCGTCCGGTGACGCCCTCCATGTCGGCGCTGGTGTACACCTGCACGCACTGCATCCGCTTCGTGACCCCGACCGCTCGGAACCTGATGATCACGGCACCGTGCCGGCCGGGGTCTCTCCGCGTCCGGTGGTTGTGCCTGTTCGTGCCGGGTGGTCAGGCCTCTCTGCGGGGCAGGGGCTTTCCGTACCAGAGTTCGATCAGGCGGGCCGCGATGGAGATGCCGTACGGGGGGAGGACCTCGCCGGACTCGAAGGCGGTGCGCAGGTCCTCGCGGGAGAACCAGCGGGCTTCCTGGATCTCCTCGCCGTCGACGTCGATCTCGCGGGAGGTGGCGCGGGCCATGAAGCCGAGCATGAGGCTGGAGGGGAAGGGCCAGGGCTGGCTGGCGACGTACTCGACCTCGCCGACGGTGATGCCCGCTTCTTCGAAGACCTCGCGGCGCACGGACTGCTCGATGGATTCGCCGGGTTCGACGAAGCCGGCGAGTGTCGAGAAGCGTCCTTCGGGCCAGTGCACCTGGCGGCCGAGCAGGATGCGGTCCTCGTCGTCGGTGACCGCCATGATCACGGCGGGGTCGGTGCGCGGGTAGTGCTCGGCGCCGCAGGCGGGGCAGCGGCGGATGTGGCCGGCTGCCGCGATCACGGTGCGTTCGCCGCAGCGTGAGCAGAAGCGGTGCAGCCGCTGCCAGTTCTCCAGGGCGACGGCGTGCACCATGAGGCCGGCGTCGCGGGGGGAGAGCAGGAGTCCGGCCTCGCGCAGGCCCGCGGGGCGTGCGGACTGGTCGATGCGGCCGGGCAGCGCGTCCTTCTGGAGTGCGAAATAGCTCACACCGTCGTCGTCCGTGCCGAGGAAGTAGCGGTGCGCTTCGGTGAGCGGGGCCTCGAAGGAGGGGGTCATGACGAGTTCGGTGGTGCCGTCCGCGGTCTCGTCGATGAGGACCTGACCGCCGGAGACCACGAAGGCGCGGGTCGTGGGGTGGCTCCAGGCCGCCGCGAGCCAGGCCTCGTCGAGCCGGTGGTGGGCGGCCCGGTCGATGCCGCTCGGGGCGGTGAGCGAGATGGGACGGTCGGCGGTGCGGTCGGTCCAGGTGGTCACGGGTGCTTCCAACTCCCCCGGTGGAACGGTTATTTCGGCGGGCGGTTCAGCAGGACGTACGGCGGGGCGGGTGTGCGGGGCGCTCTTTTGGGTGTGAATGGGGTTTCTTCCGGAGAGGAACGGGCTTCTTCAGTGTGCCTCGCGCCAGTTCTCGGCCAGGTCTTCCCACAGGTGGGCGCTGGTCTCGACGCCTTTCATGAGGAGGTCGATCTCGACCTTCTCGTTGGGGGCGTGCCAGCCGTCGGAGGGGACGGAGATGCCCAGGAAGAGCACGGGGGCGTCGAGGACTTCCTGGAGGTCGGCCGCGGGTCCCGAGCCGCCTTCGCGGGTGAAGCGGATGGGCTGCTCGAAGGCGCGGCCCATGGCCCGTACGACGGACTGAAGGGCGGGGTGGTCCAGGGGGGTGAGACAGGGGCGGGTGGCGGCGCCGAAGGTGATCTCGTACCGGATGCCTTGGGGGAGCTGGTCGGCGGCCCAGGCGCGGACGGCCTTCTCGATGTGGTCGGGGTCCTGGCCCGCGACCAGCCGGAAGGAGAGCTTCACCATGGCGGAGGACGGGATGATCGTCTTGCTGCCGGGGCCCTGGTAGCCGCCGCCGATGCCGTTGACCTCGGCGGTGGGACGGGCCCAGATGCGCTCCAGGGTGGTGTGTCCGGCCTCTCCGTGGGTGGCCGACGACTTGGCGGTGGTCAGCCACCGTGCTTCGTCGAAGGGCAGTTCGGCGAAGAGCTCGCGCTCGCGGTCGGTGAGTGCGGTGATGCCGTCGTAGAAGCCGGGGACGGCCACGCGCGCGTGGTCGTCGTGGAGGGCGGCGACGAGGCGGGCGGCGGCGGTGGCGGGGTTGGGCACGGCGCCGCCGAAGGAGCCGGAGTGGATGTCCTGAGCGGGTCCGTGCAGCTCGATCTCGCATTCGGCGAGCCCGCGCATGCCGGTGCACACGGTGGGGGTGTCCTCGGACCACATGCCGGTGTCGGAGACGATCACCGCGTCGGCGGCGAGCCTGCCGGCGTGGGTTTCGACGAGGTGACGGAAGTGCGGGGAGCCGGATTCCTCCTCTCCCTCGATCAGGAGTTTGAGGTGGACGGCCGGGGCGGTGCGTCCGGTGGCGGCGAGGTGGGCGCGGACGCCGAGTGTGTGGAAGAACACCTGGCCCTTGTCGTCGGCGGCTCCGCGCGCGTGGAGGCGGTTTCCGCGGACGACCGGTTCGAAGGGGTCGGTGTCCCAGCCGTCCTCGCGGGCGGCGGGCTGGACGTCGTGGTGCCCGTAGACGAGGACCGTGGGGGCGTGGGGGTCTTCGGACGGCCATTCGGCGAAGACGGCGGGGGCGCCCTCGGTCGACCAGACCTCCGTGGTGGGGAAGCCGGTCTCCTGGAGTTTCGCGGCGAGCCAGTCGGCGCTGCGCCT
The DNA here is from genome assembly GCF_042734135.1 of Streptomyces sp. NPDC059668. NCBI lineage: Bacteria > Bacillati > Actinomycetota > Actinomycetes > Kitasatosporales > Streptomycetaceae > Streptomyces > Streptomyces sp. NPDC059668. Next base: position 69,067 of record NZ_JBHWEL010000021.1, read on the forward strand.
CACGTCCGCCGCGTGGTCGGGCTGGGCCGACACGGAGGGGATGCGCAGCCATTCGGCGAGGTCGTCGAGGAAGGCCGTGCGGTGGTTCTGGATGTACGCGCGGACGGTGCTGACGGCGTTGTCAACGGGCTTGCTCATGCTCACGAGCCTAGCCGCCCGCGGGGGTGGGTTCGTCCGGCGGTTCTTCGGCCGCCTCCTGCCGCGGGTCCTGTGCGTCGTGCGTGAGCAGCCGTTCCAGGGCGGCGCGGCCGGGGAGGTCGCGGGGGCGGACGATCTCACCGCTGCGGACGTAGACGAACGTGGCCTTGACGGACTCCGGGGGCACGCCCTGCTGCTCGGCCCAGGCGAGGCGGTAGACGGCGAGCTGGAGGGGGTCGGCGGTGCGGGTGCGGCTGGTCTTCCAGTCGACGATCTCGTACGTCGTGACGTCGCCGTCGTCCTCCTTGTAGACGGCGTCGATGCGGCCCCGGACGACGCGTCCGGCGATGGCGAGCTGGAAGGGGGTCTCGACGCGGTGCGGTGTGCGGTGTGCGTAGGGAGTGCGTTCGAAGGCGTCCTTGAGGTCCTCCAGGTCGCGTTCGTCGGCGATCTCGGCGTCGCTGCCGGGCAGGTCCTCCGGTTCGAGCATGGGCAGCCGCAGCTCTTCGAAGCGGGACTCCACCCAGGCGTGGAAGCGGGTGCCGCGGCGGGCGGCGGGCTGCGGGGGGCGCGGCATGGGGCGCGCGAGTTCCTGGGCGAAGCCGTCGGGGTCTGCGGCCAGGTGCAGTACCTGTGAGGCGGTGAGCGAGGCGGGCAGGGGGACGTCGGTGACGCTCGCGCGGGCGCGCAGGAGTTCTCCGGTGAGGGCGTCGAGGTCGCGGTCCCAGGAGGCGAGGGTGCGGGCTTCCTCGGGTGTGAGGCGTACGGGGTCGTCCTGCGGGTGGGGGCGTGCGTCCTGGGCCCGTGGGGGCGCCGGGGCCGGCCGGGGCTCCGGGGCGGTTGCCTGGTGCGGGACGGTCGGGCGGTGGGTCGTCCAGGAGTCCCAGTCGGAGTCGTCACCCATGAGGGGGGCGTCGTCGCCCGTGGTGGGGTCGTCGTCCCCTTCGGGTGGGCCGTCGTCGTCCTCTTCGGGCGGGAACCCGTCCTCGAAGGCCGTCTCGTCGTCGTCCGGCGGGGGCGGCGGCCAGTCCGGGTCGTCCTGGGAGGAGGGGTCGTGGGCGGCGGGGTGGGGTTCTTCGTGGGACGCCACCCGCTCCAGGTGGGCGAGTACGGTCTCGGCGGCCGCGCGGCGGCGGGCGAGTGCCGTGTCGTCGAGCGGGAGCGGCCACGCGTGGTCGGCCGCCGCCTCGTGCAGGGCGGGGTTCTCCTCGTCCTCCGCCGGTTCGTCGGCCCAGGCCTCGATCTCTCCGTGTCCGGCGGCGCAGTGGTCGTACAGGGCGTGCAGGAAGTCGGAGGGGCCGCGCGGGCGCTTCTGGGACGGGCCCCACCAGTGGCCGGAACCGAGCAGGAGCGAGCGGGGTCGGGTGAAGGTCACGTAGCCGAGGCGGAGCTCCTCGGTGCGTTGGTGGTCCTTCATGGCCTCGTGGAAGGCCTTGATGCCCTTGGCGTCCCAGGTGTCGACGTCGGGCAGGGTGTCGGCGTCTCCGCGCAGGCCGTGCGGCAGGACCTTGCCCTGGGCCGTCCATTTCTCGCGGCCCTGGGTGCTGGGGAAGGTCCCGGTGACGAGGCCGGGGACGGCGACGACGTCCCACTCCAGGCCCTTGGACTTGTGGGCGGTGAGCACCTTGACGGTGTTCTCACCGCCGGGCAGGGCGTTGTCGAGGCCCTTCTCGTACTGCGCGGCGGTGCGCAGGAAGCCGAGGAAGGCGAGGAGGGTCGCCTCGCCGTCGCCCGCGGCGAAGGACGCGGCGACGTCGAGGAAGTTCGAGAGGGTTTCGCGGCGGCGGGCGGCGAGGGCGTGCGGGGACGCGGAGAGTTCGACCTCCAGTCCGGTGACGGCGAGCACCCGGTGCAGGACGTCCATCAGGGGGTCGGCGAGCGAGCGGCGCAGGTCGCGCAGTTCGGCGGCGAGCCGTGCGAAGCGCACCCGGGCGTCCGGTGAGAAGGGCAGTCCGTCGTCGTCCCTCCCGGCCTCGATGGGCATCTCCAGGAACGTGTCCAGGGCGTCGGCGAGCGATATCACCTCGGCCGGGTCGACCCCCTCGACGGCAGCGGCGAGCCGGCGGTCGGCGTCTTCGTCGGCGCCCACGCGCGCGTGGGACACGAGGCGGCGGGCGCGCCGCCCCAGGAGGGCGAGGTCACGCGGGCCGATCCGCCAGCGCGGTCCGGTGAGCAGGCGGACCAGGGAGGCGTTGGCGCCGGGGTCCTGGAGGACTTCGCAGACGGCGACGAGGTCGGCGACCTCGGGAAGGTGCAGCAGTCCGGAGAGGCCGACGACCTCGACGGGGATGTCTCGGGCGACGAGCGCGCCCTGGATCTCGGCGAAGTCGCTCGCCGTGCGGCACAGCACGGCGATCTCGCCGGGGGCCTTTCCGGTGCGTACGAGGTGGGCGAGGGAGTCGGCGAGCCAGTCGATCTCCTCGGCGTGGGTGGGCAGCAGCGCGCAGTGGACGACGCCGTCGTGCTCGGCTCCGGGGGCGGGCCGGAGTGCCTCCACGCCCGCGTGCATGGCGCGCAGGGGCTCGGCGAGGCCGTTGGCGAGGTCGAGGAGGCGGCCGCCGCTGCGGCGGTTCTCGCTGAGGGACTGGCGGGTGGCGGGGCGGCCGTCGGCGTGCGCGAAGTGTTCGGGGAAGTCGTCGAGGTTGGCGACGGACGCGCCGCGCCAGCCGTAGATGGCCTGGCAGGGGTCGCCGACTGCGGTCACGGGGTGTCCCGTGCCGCCGCCGAACAGTCCGGCGAGCAGTACTCGCTGCGCCACCGAGGTGTCCTGATACTCGTCCAGCAGGACCACGCGGAACTCGTCGCGGAGGATGTCGCCGACCTCGGGGCGGGTGCGGGCCAGGGTGGCCGAGAGGGCGATCTGGTCGCCGAAGTCGAGGAGGTCGCGTTCGCGTTTGGCCGCTCGGTAGCGGTTCACGAGTTCGGCGAGTTCGCGCCGGGCGGCGGCTGCCTCGGGGACCTTGCGGAGGTCGGCGTTGGTGAGTGCGTTGCTCTCCAGGGTGTGCAGCAGTGCGGCGTCGTGGGCGCGCAGGTCCTCGGGGCGTACGAGGTGTTCGGAGAGTTCGGAGTCGAGGGTGAGGAGGTCGCCGACGAGGTCGGGGAAGGAGCGGGTGAGTGCCGGGTACGGGCCCGGTGACTCGCGCAGGACGCGGGCGGCGAGCTGGTAGCGGGTGGCGTCGGCGAGCAGGCGGGACGTCGGTTCGAGGCCGAGGCGCAGTCCGTGGTCGGTCAGCAGGCGGCCCGCGAAGGCGTGGTAGGTGGAGATGACCGGTTCGCCGGGCGGGTTGTCGGGGTCGATCACGTCGGGGTCGGTGACGCCGGCCCTGATCAGGGCCTTGCGGACGCGTTCGGCGAGTTCGCCCGCCGCCTTGTTGGTGAACGTCAGGCCGAGGACCTGTTCGGGGGCGACCTGTCCGGTGCCGACCAGCCAGACCACGCGTGCCGCCATCACGGTGGTCTTCCCGGAGCCGGCTCCGGCCACGATCACCTGCGGGGCGGGCGGTGCGGTGATGCAGGCCGTCTGCTCCGGGGTGAAGGGGATGCCGAGGAGCTCCTTGAGCTGCTCGGGATCGGTGATACGGGCGGGCACGTCAGAGAGGCTAGCCGCGTCCACTGACAGCGGGCGGCCACATGGGCTGCCGGGGCGCGGGAACCGCTGGTCAGCGCCTGTGGTGTCGTACGTCACCCGGGTCGCGTCCGGGGGACACCGCGCGCCCCGGGAGCCACCGGCGGTCGCCGGCGCGCGTGCCGTCGGCCGGCCGGCGGCCGTCACTCGACGACGTGGCGTCCCTCCGCGCGGGCGCTGCACGACGTCCGGAACGCGCAGTGTGTGCAGTGCTGGCCGGTGGTCGGCGAGAACCGTTCGTCGAGGACCTTGCCCGCGGCGGTGGCCAGCAGATCGCCGGCCCACTCCCCCGTGAGGGGTTGCTGGGCCTGCACCTTGGGGAGGGTCTCGCCGCCGTTCTTCTGGGCGGCGCCTTGGCGCAGCTGGACGAGTTCGGCGCCGCCCGGCTCGGGGCGGGCGCCGTCGAAGGCGTCGTCGACGGCGCCCTCGCGGACCGCGAGCTGGTAGACGGCGAGCTGGGGGTGGTGGGCGACTTCGGCGGCGGTGGGCGCGTGTTTGCCGGTCTTGAAGTCGACCACGTAGGCACGGCCCTCGGTGTCCGTCTCGACGCGGTCCATGGAGCCGCGGATGCGTACTTCGAAGGAGCCCGCTTCGAGGGTCACGTCGAAGTCGTGCTCGCTGGCCACGGGCGTACGGCCGGGGCGGACCCGGTTGGAGTCGATGTGCCACTTCAGGAAGCGTTCGAGCGCCACGCGCGCGTGCTCCTTCTCCTGTGCCGACTTCCACGGCGCGTCGAAGGCGAGCGCGTTCCACACGGAGTCCAGGCGTTCCATGAGGACGTCGAGGTCGGCGGGGGTGCGTCCGGAGGCGACCTCGTCGGCGAGGACGTGTACGACGTTGCCGAAGCCCTGGGCCGCGGTCGCGGGCGCGTCGGCCTTCACCTCGCGCCCCAGGAACCACTGCAGGGCGCAGGTGTTGGCGAGCTGGTCGAGGGCGCTTCCGGAGAGCACGACGGGCTGGTCGCGGTCGCGCAGCGGGACCTTGCTCTCGGTGGGGTCGTACATGCCCCACCAGCGGTAGGGGTGGGCGGAGGGCACCAGGGGGCGGCCGTCGTCGTCGGTGAGGGCGGCGAGTCGGGCCAGTCGGTGGGCCGCGGCCTGCCGGAGGGGTTCCGAGACGCGGGGGTCGACGGTGGTGGCGCGCAGTTCGGCGACGAGGGCGGCGACGGACAGCGGACGGCGGGGCCGGCCGGTGACGTCCTTGGGTTCGACGCCGAGTTCGGTGAGGAAGCGGGAGGGCTGGTCGCCGTCGTCGGCGGGTGCCTTCACCGCGGTGACGACGAGGCGTTCGCGCGCGCGGGTGGCGGCCACGTAGAAGAGACGGCGTTCTTCGGAGAGGAGTGCTCCGGGGGTGAGGGGTTCGGCGAGGCCGTCGCGTCCGATGCGGTCGGCCTCCAGGAGGGAGCCGCGGCGGCGCAGGTCGGGCCACAGGCCCTCCTGGACGCCCGCGACGACGACGAGGCGCCATTCCAGGCCCTTGGAGCGGTGCGCGGTCATCAGGCGCACGGCGTCGGGGCGTACGGCCCTGCGGGTGAGGGTGTCGGCGGCGATGTCCTGGGCGTCGATCTCCTCCAGGAAGTTGAGGGCGCCGCGTCCGCCGGTGCGTTCCTCGGCGCGGGCCGCGGTCGCGAACAGCGCGCACACGGCGTCGAGGTCGCGGTCGGCGTTGCGTCCGGCCGCGCCGCCGCGCCGGGCGGCCCGTTCCAGGCGGTGCGGCCAGGGTGTGCCTTCCCAGAGGTCCCACAGCGCCTCCTCGGCCGTCCCCCCGCCCGCCAGGCGCTCCCGTGCCTTGCGCAGCAGGGCGCCGAGGCGCTGGGCTCCGCGGGCGTAGGCCGGGTCGTGGGCGGCGAGCCGTTCCGGTTCGGCCAGGGCGAGGGCGAGGAGTTCGTCGGAGGGGGGCGGTACGTGGTTGCCGGCGGCGCGCTCCTCCTCGCGCAGGGCGCGGCCCAGGCGCCGCAGGTCGGCGGCGTCCATGCCGGCGAGGGGCGAGGCGAGCAGGGTGAGGGCGGTCTCGGTGTCGAGCCAGGATGCCGTCTCCTGGGAGTCGGTGTCCCGGGGATCGGTGTCCTGAGGATCGGAGTCCTGGGGATCGGTGTCCTGGGGCTGTGGGTCGGCGGCTTCAGGCGCGTCGCTGTCTGCGCCGGGCCCCGGTTCCGTGGGCCGGCCCGTCCCGGACCCGGACTCGGCGCGGGCGACCGCCCGTAGTGCCGTCAGCAGCGGCGTCACGGCGGGTTCGTGCCGCAGGGGCAGGTCGTCGCCGTCGATGTCGAGCGGTACACCGGCCGCGGTGAGCGAGCGGCGGATCACCGGGATCGTGCGGGAGCCGGCGCGCACCAGGACGGCCATCTCGCCCCAGGGAACGCCGTCCTCCAGGTGGGCTCGGCGCAGGATGTCCGCGATGTTGTCGAGTTCCGTGCCCGCCGTCGGGTACGTGAAGACCTCGACCGTGCCGCCGTCCCGTACCGGAGTCAGCTCGCGGTGGGCGCGTACCTTCTGGGCGGGCAGCCGGGTCAGCGGCATGCGCTGGGTGAGCAGTCGGGTGGCGGTGAGCAGGGTGGCGCCCGAGCGGCGTGAGGTGCGCAGCACTTCGACCGGCGCGGGGTGCCCGTCCGCGCGCCGGAAGGCGTCGGGGAAGTCCAGGATGCCGTTCACGTCGGCGCCCCTGAAGGCGTAGATCGACTGGTCGGGGTCACCGAAGGCGACCAGGGTGCGGCCGCCGCCGGCCAGGGCGCGCAGGAGCCGCACCTGGGCGGGGTCGGTGTCCTGGTACTCGTCCACGTAGACGGCGTCGTACTGCGCGGCGAGACGTTCGGCGACGCCCGGGCGCCCCGTGAGCAGTACCGCGCGGTGGACGAGTTCCGCGTAGTCGAGCACTCCTTGCAGGTCGAGGACGTCGAGGTACTCGGCGAGGAAGGCCGCGGCGGCGCCCCAGTCGGGGCGGCCGATGCGGCGGGCGAAGGCGGTCAGGGCGTCGGGACCAAGCCCCAGTTCACGGCTTCGCGCGAGGACGGCGCGGACCTCGTCGGCGAAGCCGCGTGTGGTCAGGCAGGCGCGCAGTTCGTCGGGCCAGCGCACATGGGCGAGGCCGAGGCGCTCCAGGTCGGGCTGGCCCGCGAGCAGCTCGCGCACCGCCACGTCCTGTTCCGGTCCGGACAGGAGCCGCAGGGGTTCCACGAACAGGTCGCTGTCCTGGTGGGCGCGGACCAGGGCGTAGCAGAACGAGTGGAAGGTGGTGGCCCGGGGGGCGCGGGCGGCACCGATGCGCAGCGCCATGCGGTCGCGCAGTTCCACGGCCGCCTTGCGGCTGAACGTGAGCACCAGGATCCGCTCCGGGTCGCCGCCCCGTGCGATCCGGGCCGCCACGGACTCGACGAGGGTGGTCGTCTTGCCGGTGCCGGGACCCGCCAGCACGAGGAGGGGGCCCGCGCCGTGGTCAACCACCGTGCGCTGTCCTGCGTCCAGACGAGGGGGCCCGACCCGGACCGGCGCGGTGCGCACCAGTCGGTACGCGCCACGGGTCCCCTGCCGCACCTGGGGGTGCGGCAGGCGCCTGGTGGAGGAAGAGGAGCTCACGTGGTTCGCCGGTCCTGGAGGTTGTGCTGGTGTGCGGAGCGCCGCGGGCCGAGAGTGGTGGCCGCGGGGTGAGGGGGATGCGCGCCGTCGACGGTACGCCGGTGGACGTCACGGAAGCACGGCTTCCCGTCCTTCCCTCACACCCGGTGCGTCCCCCGCCCGTCGAACGTACGGCATGTCACGGACGTGCCTCGTTTCCCCCGTACGGGCCACAGACGTCCCGTCCGCCCGTCCGATGGCGGAAGCTGTCAGGTGTGACCCTGCGCGCGATCGTCGCCGTCCCATCGTGCTCGCCTCATGTCGACGCGCGGCAGATGCCCCTCGGAGGCCCTGCTCGCCTCCTTCAGCGGCGTGCCCTCCTCGCGGTAGCGGTCGAGGGCCTCGAGTTCGTGGCCCGGCAGGAGGACGCCGTCCGCGCGGATGACCCGCCACCACGGGACCGCTCCTCCGTAGAGGGCCATCACGCGTCCCACCTGGCGCGGCCCGCCCTCCTCCAGCCACTCCGCGACATCCCCGTACGTCATCACGCGTCCGGGGGGAATGAGGTCGGCGACCTCAAGGACCCGCTCCGCGTACTCCGGCAGTTCGTCGGCCGGAAGGCTCTCCTCGCTCATCCGTCCCATCCTGCCCCACCCGACCGACAGTGTGACGCGACGGCCACTGTGGGTATCCCTCGCCCCGAAGGCGCACTTCGGGCAGACTGTGCGCCCCCGCATTTGCACCCTGATGCCCCCGTGTGTCGGTGGGGCATGCCACCATCGTGCGGGCGGTGACTGGTGATACGAGATCAAGAAGAGTCCATGAGGCAGCAGGGCGTGCACCCCGAAGGCGCGGAGAGCACCTCCGCCGCTTCGTCGCGCCCGGAAGCCGCCGAAGCCGCCGACGAGAGCTCCGGCAGGACGGCCGGCGAGCCCGGCTCGCAGAAGGATTCCCCCTCGAAGGTGGATGAGAAGCCCTCCTCCGAGGCACGCGGCACCGGGAATCGGCGGGCGACGGACGACGACGGCTGCGGTGACGAGGCCCACAACGACGAGGTCGAGGGCGACGAACCGCTGCTGCCCGCGCGCGTGCACCGTCCGTCGGACCTGATGCGGCTGCTGGTGGGTTTCCTCGCGATCGTCGTGCTGCTCGCCATCGCGGCGTTCGCGCACGGGACGACCTCGGGGCTCGAACAGGACATCAACAAGGGCACCGGTCAGGCACCGGATCTACTGATCAAGATCGCGGGGCTCGCGTCGAGCATCGCGATCCTGCTGGTGCCGGTCGCCTTCGCGATCGAGCGTCTGATCAAGCGGGACGGGCTGCGCATCGCCGACGGCGTGCTCGCCGCGGTCCTCGCGCACGGAGTGACCCTCGCCACCGACCTGTGGGTCGCGAAGGCCGCGCCGGGTTCCATCCAGGAGGCCCTCACCCAGCCCTCGCCGGGCGACATCCACGCCCTCACCGACCCGGTGCACGGCTATCTGGCGCCGGTCATCGCGTACATGACGGCCGTCGGCATGTCCCGCAGACCCCGCTGGCGCGCGGTGCTGTGGGTGGTCCTGCTCCTGGACGCCTTCTCCATGCTGGTGACGGGCTACACGACACCGTTCTCGATCATCCTGACGGTGCTGATCGGCTGGACCATCGCCTACGGGACGTTGTACGCGGTCGGGTCGCCGAACGTCCGGCCGACCGGGCGGACGCTGATGGCGGGGCTGCGGCACGTCGGTTTCCATCCGGTCAGCGCGGCCCGCGAGGAGGCCCCGGACACGTCCGACAACGGCGACCGCGGCCGGCGCTACTTCGTCACCCTGGAGGACGGTCCGCCGCTGGACGTCACCGTGGTCGACCGGGAGCAGCAGGCGCAGGGCTTCTTCTACCGGGTGTGGCGCAACCTGACCCTGCGCGGGCTCGCCACCCGTCGCAGCCTCCAGTCGCTGCGCCAGGCCCTGGAGCAGGAGGCGCTCCTCGCGTACGCGGCCATCGCGGCGGGCGCCAACGCGCCGAAGCTGATCGCGACCTCCGAGCTCGGCCCGGACGCCGTGATGCTCGTCTACGAGCACACCGGCGGGCGGACGCTGGACTCGCTGCCCGGAGAGCTCATCACCGACGGCCTGCTGCGCGACACCTGGCATCAGGTGCAGGCGCTGCAGTCACGGCGCATCGCGCACCGCAGGCTCGCGGGTGACGCGATTCTGGTGGATCGTTCCGGCACGGTGATCCTCACCGATCTACGGGGCGGCGAGATCGCGGCCGGCGATCTGCTGCTGCGCATGGACATCGCCCAGCTGCTGACGACCCTGGGGCTGCGCGTCGGCGCCGAGCGCACGGTGGCGTCCGCGGTGGGTGTGCTGGGGCCGGACGCCGTCGCCGACTGTCTTCCCCTGTTGCAGCCCATCGCGCTGTCCCGCTCCACGCGCGCGACGCTGCGCAAACTGGCCAGGGAGCGTGCCCAGCGCGAGCGCGACGCGGTGCTGGAGGCGTCACGGCAGGACAAGCTCGCGCGCGCGGAGCAGGCCCAGCACGCCGAGACCGTGGCGGAGAAGCCCGGCAAGAAGGCCGTACGGGCGGAGCAGCGGGCCGAGAAGCGGGCGCTGGACGAAGCGCTGGACGAGGCCCGCGAGGAGGATCTGCTCACCCAGATCCGTCACCAGGTGCTGCGGATCAGACCGCAGGCACCGGTCGAACCGGCTCGCCTGGAGCGGATCAAACCGCGCACGCTGATCAGTTTCATCGCGGGTGCCATCGGCGGGTACTTCCTGCTGACGCAGCTCACCCACATCGAGTTCGCGACCCTCTTCGAGAGCGCCGAGTGGGGCTGGGTCGCCGCGGCCGTGCTGTTCTCGGCGCTGAGCTACTTCGCGGCGGCGATGAGCCTGCTCGGCTTCGTGCCCGAACGGGTGCCGTTCCTGCGGACCGTGGCCGCGCAGGTGGCCGGGTCGTTCGTGAAGATCGTGGCGCCCGCGGCGGTCGGTGGTGTCGCGCTCAACACGCGCTTCCTGCAGCGTGCCGGGGTGCGGCCGGGGCTCGCGGTGGCGAGCGTCGGCGCGTCGCAGTTGTTCGGGCTCGGCTGCCACATCCTGATGCTGCTGTCCTTCGGCTATCTGACCGGCACGGAGAAGACCCCGTCCCTGTCGCCCTCCCGCACGGTCATCGCCGGTCTACTGACGGTCGCGGTGCTGGTCCTCGTGGTGACGTCGGTGCCGTTCCTGCGGAAGTTCATCGTCACCCGTGTCAGGTCGCTGTTCGCAGGCGTCGTACCGCGGATGCTGGACGTGTTGCAGCGTCCGCAGAAGCTGGTCACGGGCATCGGCGGCATGCTGCTGCTGACCGCCTGCTTCGTGATGTGCCTGGACGCGTCGATCCGCGCCTTCGGCCATGAGGAGACCACCACGCTCAGCCTCGCCAGCGTGGCCGTCGTCTTCCTCGCCGGCAACGCGCTCGGCTCCGCGGCGCCGACCCCCGGCGGTGTCGGCGCGGTCGAGGCGACGCTCACGGTCGGTCTGATCGCCGTCGGCCTCCCCAAGGAGGTCGCCGCGCCCGCGGTGCTGCTGTACCGGCTGCTGACGCTGTGGCTGCCGGTGCTGCCGGGGTGGCTGTTCTTCAACCACCTCACGCGCAAGGGCGCCCTGTAGGGGCCTGCGCGGGTTCCCTTCGGGGGCCTGCGCGGATTCCATTCGGGGGGCCTGTACGGGTTCCATTCGGGGGCCTGCGCGGCACACCGCGCCCTCGCCGCGCGGGCAGGGCGCGCCGTGTCTCACCCGCACGGCCCGCGTCCCGAGCGGACCGCCCGGCGCGACCGCAGGATGGGAGACATGCCGAAGCCGTCCCCGTCACGCGCCGCCGCCCTCACCGTGACCGCCGTCCTGCTGTCCTGTGCGCTGACGGGCTGTGGCGGCGGATCCAAGGACGGGGATCTGACGGCCCAGGAGTTGAGCTGGAAGGACTGCCCGGCCCCCTCCGAGTCCGAGGGCGGCGGCGACGCCCCCTCCCCACTGCCGGGCGGTGCGCAGTGGCAGTGCGCCACCATGAGGGCCCCCCTCGACTGGGCGGACCCCAAGGGCGACACGATCGGCATCGCGCTGATCCGGGCGCGGGCGAGCGGCGACCAGAGCAGGCGCATCGGCTCCCTAGTCTTCAACTTCGGCGGCCCCGGCGGCTCGGGCGTCACCACGCTGCCCGCCTTCGGCGGGGACTACGCGAAGCTGCGCACCCGCTACGACCTGGTGAGCTTCGATCCGCGTGGGGTCGGCCGCAGCGACGGGGTGCGGTGCGAGGACGACAGTCAGCTCGACACGTACTTCCAGCAGGACGCCATCCCCGACGACGACGCCCAGCGGAAGGCGCTCCTGGACAACACCAAGTCGTTCAACGCGGCCTGCGAGAAGAACTCGGGCCGGACCATCCCGCACGTGCGCACCACGGACGCGGCCCGCGACATGGACCTCATGCGGCAGGTCCTCGGGGACGACAAGCTGCACTACTTCGGCATCTCCTACGGCACCGAACTCGGCGGCGTGTACGCCCACTTGTTCCCCAAGCACGTGGGGCGAGCCGTGTTCGACGGGGTGGTCGACCCGACGCAGGACCCGGAACAGGGCGCGCTCGGACAGGCCAGGGGTTTCCAGCTCGCGCTGGACAACTTCGCCGAGGACTGCACCTCCAAGGCGGATCCCTGCCCGATCGGCGACACCCCGCAGGACGTCAAGAACCGCATCGCCAAACTCCTGACCGATCTGGAGAGCAAGCCGATCCCCGGTCTCTTCCCGCGCGAGCTGACCCAGACCGCCGCGACCAACGGCATCGCGCAGGCCCTGTACTCCAAGGACTTCTGGGAGTACCTGACGGAGGGTCTGGAACAGGCGTACAGCGGTGACGGCAAGGGGCTGATGCTGCTGTCGGACTCGATGAACGGACGCAGCGAGGACGGCCAGTACAGCAATCTCGCCGCGGCGAACGTGTCCATCAACTGCGCGGACGAGAAGCCGCGCTACACCGTCGCCGACGTGGAGGCGAAGCTTCCGGAGTTCCGGGCCGCGTCGCCCCTGTTCGGCGACTATCTGGCCTGGGGCATGCTCAGTTGCACCGACTGGGCCGTCCCCGGGGCCGCCGACCATCCGGACGTCGGCGCCGCCGGCGCGGCGCCGATCCTCGTGGTCGGCAACACCGGCGACCCGGCCACACCGTACGAGGGCGCGAAGAAGATGGTGGAGGCGCTGGGCAAGGGCGTCGGCGTCGAGCTGACCTACAAGGGCCAGGGGCACGGCGCGTACGACAGCGGGAACAAGTGCGTGCACAACGCGGTGGACGGCTATCTGCTGGACGGGACCGTGCCCCCCACCGGAACCGTCTGCACTTAGAAAAGCACAGGTCAAAGGGTTATCCACAGGTTTCCGAGGCTGCTCGCCGCGGACGCCTAATATGGCGTGCAGGTGATCCGCGGCATCCGGCGGACCACGGGTGAGGGGGAAGCTCATGACACGTTTCGCACGGTGCACGGCCATGGTGGCGGCCGCGTTGCTGGTGGCCGGCTGCGGGGGCACGTCCGGGCACGGCAAGGACGAGGGAAAGGACGGCGGCACCCCGTCGGCCACCACGCCTTCGTCCGGCGCCGCCTCGGCGCTGCCGGCCTCCCTCACCTCGCAGAAGCCCGACTGGGGCCGCTGCAAAGGAACTTCGGGCTCCGCCGCGCAGGGCGACGGCTGGCAGTGCGCGACGCTCAAGGTGCCCCTCGACTACGCGAAGCCCGGCGGCGAGACGATCGGCCTCGCCGTGATCCGCTCGAAGGCGACCGGCGGCCGGGGCGAGCGTCTCGGCTCGCTCCTGTTCAACTTCGGCGGCCCCGGCGGTTCGGGCGTCTCCACGATGCCCGCCTACGAGAGCCTCGTCGGCCCGCTCCACGAGCGCTACGACCTGGTGAGTTGGGACCCGCGCGCCGTCGCCGCCAGTGAGGGCGTGCGCTGCCGCGGCGACAAGGCGATCCAGGCCGCCGAGTCGGTGGACGCCACCCCGGACGACGCCGCCGAGGAGAGCGCCTACTTCAAGGACGCCACGGACTTCGGCAAGGGCTGCGCGAAGGCCGCCGGAAAGCTGATGGCGCACGCCTCGACCACCGACACCGCCCGCGACATGGACCTGATGCGCCAGGTCCTCGGCGACAGCCGGATGCACTACTTCGGCATCTCCTACGGCACCGAACTCGGCGGCGTCTACGCCCACTTGTTCCCCAAGAACGTGGGGCGGCTGGTGCTGGACGCCGTCGTCGACCCGAGCGCCGACACGGTGGGCCACGCCAAGAACCAGACCCTGGGCTTCCAGCGCGCCCTGGACGACTACCTCAAGTCCACGGGCCAGGACCCCGAGCGGGGCTCCCGGAAGATCGTGGACCTTCTGGACCGGATCGACGCGAAGCCGCTTCCGACCTCCGGCGGCCGCCGGCTCACCCAGACCCTGGCCCTCACCGGCATCGTCCTGCCGCTGTACAGCCAGTCGGGCTGGCCACGCCTGACCGACGCGCTCCAGGGTGCCGAGGACGGCGACGGCACGAAACTGCTCGCGCTCGCCGACGGGTACAACGACCGTGACTCCTCGGGACATTACGGCACGACGACCCATTCACAACGGGTCATATCGTGCTTGGACGACAAGCAGCGGCCGACCCCCGAGGAGACGAGGAAGCTGCTGCCCGAGTTCGAGAAGATCTCGCCCGTCTTCGGCGATTTCATGGGCTGGGACACGGCGGGCTGGTGTCACGACTGGCCGGTCGCCGGTCAGTACGACACCCCGGAGGTCAGCGCCCGGGGAGCCGCGCCCGTGCTGGTCGTGGGCAACACCGGGGACCCCGCGACGCCGTACGAGGGGGCCCGCAGGATGGCCGACGAGTTGGGCAAGGGCGTCGGGGTGGAGCTCACCTGGAAGGGCGAGGGCCATGGCGCGTACGGAAGTGGCAGCGACTGCGTCGACTCCACGGTGAACGCCTATCTGCTGAACGGGACGGTACCGAAGGACGGCAAGGTCTGTTCATGACGGCGGCGGGGGTCCCCCACACCTGTCGTGTGCGAGACCCCCGCCGTCGGAGGTTCGGGACGAGCCGGTGTTCAGCGGACCGGCCCGCGCGTCGCTCAGTAGATCGGCTTGTCCGGCTCGATCTGGTTGACCCAGCCGATCACGCCGCCGCCGACGTGCACCGCGTCCGAGAACCCGGCGGACTTCAGGACCGCGAGGACCTCCGCGCTGCGGACACCCGTCTTGCAGTGCAGGACGATCTTCTTGTCCTGCGGAAGGGTCTCCAGGGCGGTGCCCATGAGGAACTCGTTCTTCGGGATCAGCTTGGCGCCGGGGATCGAGACGATCTCGTACTCGTTGATCTCGCGGACGTCGATGATCTCGATGTTCTCACCGTCGTCGATCCACTCCTTGAGCTGCTTGGGAGTGATCGTGGAGCCGGCCGCCGCCTCCTGGGCCTCCTCGGACACGACGCCGCAGAAGGCCTCGTAGTCGATGAGCTCGGTGACGGTCGGGTTCTCACCGCAGACCGCGCAGTCGGGGTCCTTGCGGACCTTGACCTGGCGGTACTGCATCTCCAGGGCGTCGTAGATCATCAGGCGGCCCACCAGGGGCTCCCCGATACCCGCGAGCAGCTTGATCGCCTCGTTGACCTGGATGGAGCCGATCGACGCGCACAGCACGCCGAGGACACCGCCCTCGGCGCAGGAGGGGACCATGCCGGGGGGCGGGGGCTCCGGGTAGAGGCAGCGGTAGCAGGGACCGTGCTCGGACCAGAAGACGGACGCCTGGCCGTCGAAGCGGTAGATCGAGCCCCACACGTACGGCTTGTTGAGGAGCACGCACGCGTCGTTGACCAGGTAGCGGGTCGCGAAGTTGTCCGTGCCGTCGACGATCAGGTCGTACTGGCTGAAGATGTCCATCACGTTCTCGGCCTCGAGCCGCTCTTCGTGGAGGACCACATTCACGTACGGGTTGATGCCCAGGACGGAGTCGCGCGCCGACTGCGCCTTGGACCGGCCGATGTCCGCCTGGCTGTGGATGATCTGGCGCTGCAGGTTGGACTCGTCGACCTCGTCGAACTCCACGATGCCGAGCGTGCCCACACCCGCGGCGGCCAGGTACATCAGCGCCGGGGACCCGAGGCCGCCGGCGCCCACACACAGCACCTTGGCGTTCTTCAGCCGCTTCTGCCCGTCCATGCCCACGTCGGGGATGATCAGGTGGCGGGAGTACCTGCGGACCTCGTCTACGGTGAGCTCGGCAGCCGGCTCGACCAGGGGTGGCAGCGACACGGGGACTCCGTTGGTCGGTCAATCACTACAGTTGTTCTCCCCGTAACACTGCCACGCCCTTCTTCATTCCGAGACACCCGTTCCGATCCGCGAGACGATGTCGTCCCAGTAGCCGGGCATCGTCTCCCAGGGGTCGGTGCGACCGCCCCGGTCCGTGCGGTCGGTGAAGTAGATGGTCGAGGCGCCCTGCCAGCGGGCGATGCGCAACGCCTCGTCCAGATGCCCGCGCGGCACTCCGTGCACGAAGTGGCAGAACCGCTCGGGCGCGTAGTCGGCGGTCCACTCGGCGACCTGCGACCAGCGGTAGTCGCTCCAGGAGCCGGAGAACGTGACCAGCTGATCGGCGTTCTCGGCGTAGCCGGGATAGGGGTGGGTGCCGTGACCGAGCACGATGTGCGGGTCGTCGAGGAGCCCGCGGAGCGCGGTGACCGCCCGGCGGACCTCGGGGAGCGCGGCACGCTCGGTGGGACACCGGTGCAGGAGGAACCCGCCGACCCGGTACCAGTCGAGATACCGCCGGGCGTCGGAGACCACCTCGCCGACGGCACGCGCGCCGTACGTGAGGTCCAGATGTCCGAGCACGCGCACACCGGCGTGGCGGAGTCGGCCGACGGCCTCCAGGCAGTGCGGGTCGGGGCGGATGCCGGGGCCTTCGGCCACGTTCAGGACGACCCAGTGCAGAGGGGTGCCGGGGCGGGTGAGTCCGCCCCACTCCTCGGGCGCGACGAGGGGGTGCGCGTAGCCGGGGATGCCGAAGCCGGTCCTCAGGTTCGTGTTCGCGGTGCCCGCCGTGGCGCTGGTCAGATGCGGCATGCCGCCTCCATCCAGATGTCGGCGAGGGACTCCTCCAGGTTGATCCGGGGCCGCCAGCCGAGGCGGTCGCGCGCGGTGCGCACGTCGGCCTGCTGCCAGCTGCCGCAGCCGTCCGGATACGGGTAGGCGACGGGACCCCCGTGGTCGGGTTCGGGGCGGGGGTGTCCGATGGCCGCCCTCATGGGTCCGGGCGGCGGGCCGTCGAGTTCGTGCAGTGTGCCGCCGTAGCCGGCCACGCGGGCGAGGACGGCGGCGGCGTCGCGCAGGCGGACGGCGCGCCCCGATCCGATGTTGATGACGCCCTGTGCGGCGGAGAGGGAGGCGGCGTGGACGGCACGGGCGACGTCGCGGACGTCGATGAAGTCGCGCTGGACGCCGAGTCCGCCGAGTTTGAGTTCGCCGTCGCCGGACTGCATGGCGCGCCGCATGGCCTCGGCGAGGCGGCCGAGCGGGGATCCTGCGGGCGTGCCGGGCCCGGCGGGCGAGAAGACGCGCAGGACGACGGCGTCGAGTCCGGAGCCGAGGACCAGTTCGGTGGCCGCGAGCTTGCTGACTCCGTAGGGGCCGCCGGGGCGCGGAACGGCGTCCTCGGCGGTGGAGGAGCCGGGCTGGCTGGGCCCGTACTCGGCGCCGCAGCCGATCTGCACGAGCCGCGCCCCGCATCCGCTGCGCCGCAGGGCCTCGCAGACGGTGGCGACGGCGACGGTGTTGTGCCGGGTCAGTTCGCGGGCGCCGCCGCGGGTGGCACCGGCGCAGTTGATGACGACCCCGGGGTGCACCGCGTCCAGGAAGCGGGTGAGCGCGCCGGGGCTGCCCGAGGCGAGGTCGAACCGTACGTCGGCGTCGTCACCCCGGCCGAGCGCGGTGAGTTGCACGGCCGGGTCGGCGAGCAGTCTGTCCGCGACGAAACGGCCGAGGTATCCGTTGGCTCCGATCAGCAGGACCCTCATCGGGCGGCTCCCGGGGCGGATTCTCCGGTTCGGGAGGTGATCATCTGGCGTTCTCCTTCAGGGTGGTGCCGTGGGTCGGAAGGGAGGCCCGCGGTGTCGGCCCCGCGGGAGAGGTGGGCCCGGCGGAGGGGCCGGGCCCTGGCGCGTGTCGCGAAAGTCCCGCCTGCCTCGCGGGCGAACGACGGGACTCGCGCGACGGGCCCTGGGCGGCGCTCGCGACGGCTCGCGACGGTGGAGGGGACCGTGGGCCGGGGCGGGGTGCGCGCTTCGTGGTGCGGTGCGGGTGGCGCGCAGCGGGGTTCGCCTCCGGGTGCGCGGACCCGGCCGGGGGCGGGGGCGGTGCTCATGGCGTCCCGTCGGGCGCGGCGTGGGCCGACGCCCGGGTGAGGGTGCGGGTCGCGTGGATCAGGAGGACGAGGGCGCCCGCGCCGCACACCAGGGCAGGGACGGCACCTGGTCCCCAGGCGTAGGCGACGGTCTCGACGGGCGTGCCCAGGAACGAACACCCGGGCAGGCGGCCGCCGAAGACCGTGGCCGTGGCGGTCGCCTCGGCCGCGCCGGCGGCGCCGAGCACGACGGCGGGGGCGTGGGTGAAGCCGCGCGCCGCGAGCAGGCGCGCGAGCAGCAGCAGCGCGCCGAGGGCGATCGCTCCGGCGTAGGCGGGGGGTTCGTCCAGGGCCGCCCCGCACAGCGCGAGCAGGGCGCCGAGCACGCAGAGGTAGAGGGCGAACGCGCCCAGGAGCAGGGGGCGCACGGAGACCGCGAACTCCTCCAGGCCGCGGCTGGCGGCCAGCCCGCGGCGGGCGCGCGCCATGAAGAGGTGGGCGCACCAGGCCGCGGGTGCGCAGGACAGGGCGAGGGCGAGGACGGGTGCCGTGGCGGGCGGCCAGGGTTCGTCGGGACCGCCGGAGAGCGCGGCGCTCAGCAGTCCGTCACCGAGCAGGGCGTACGCGATCAGCCAACAGGTCCATGCCCGGGTGCCGTTCGTCGTGTGGTGGGCGGTGCCGAGGGGGCCGTGGCGCAGGGCGGCGCGCAGACCGAGGAGCACCGCGAGGGTGCCGGTCGCGGCGACGGCGAGATGGGCCCGGCCTTCGGTGAACCGCAGTCCGGTCACGGTTGCCGCGCAGAGGATGCCCGGGAGCAGGGCGAGGACCGCCCAGCCGGCGCGTGCGCCGGAGCGTCCCGCGGGGGCGGATCGCGGGGACGGTTCCACATCGCGCGCCCGGCGTGCGTACATCTCCTCGGCGAGGGAGAACACGTCCCGGTGCCGGAAGCGGGTGGCGGTGCGGTCGGTCATCCCGTGCGCCTCCAGGCCCGCCGCGATCTCCAGCGGGTCGACGGCGCGTTCGCAGAGTTCGCGGTGCCGGTGCATCAGTGCCTTCACCGGGTCCACGGCGTTCCGGCGGCCGGGTGACCTGCGGGAGTGTCCGGGCGGGTCCCCCGCGTCACGTGGGGTGGCTGACGGTCGGGCCGCGGGCACGGAGGCGCGCACCGGGACGTCCCCGGGTGCGCCGGCGGACGCGCCGGCCGACGCGCCTGCGGGCGTACTC
The DNA here is from genome assembly GCF_042734135.1 of Streptomyces sp. NPDC059668. Classification (NCBI taxonomy): domain Bacteria; kingdom Bacillati; phylum Actinomycetota; class Actinomycetes; order Kitasatosporales; family Streptomycetaceae; genus Streptomyces; species Streptomyces sp. NPDC059668. Next base: position 87,997 of record NZ_JBHWEL010000021.1, read on the forward strand.
GCGGACGCGCTCGCGGTCCCCGTCGCACTCCAGCCGTCCGGGACGGCCCCCCGTGTGCCCAGGTCCGCCTCCTCGTCCCCCACGGAATGCTCGTCCCCCACGGACCGCTCGTCCTCCGCGAACCCGCCGTCCTCCACGGACCGCTTGTCCCCCGCGAACCCCCCGTCCCCCACGGACCGCTCGTCCCCCGCGAACCCCCCGTCCCCCACGGGCTTGTCGTCCCCCACGAACCACTGCACCGACTGTTCGTCCCACGCACCGGAACCCTCTGGTGTCGCGGGCCGGTCCAGTTCGCCGAGTCGTCCTTCGGTTCGGCCCGGTTCGCTCGTCACGCGCCCTCCCCCGCGGTCAGCGGAACCGTCGCGCGTACCGGGACTCCCGACGCCCGGCGCGGCCGCCCGGCGGCGATGAGGCGGGCCTGGGTCCAGCGGCCGGGTACGTGGGCCTCGGCGGGTACGCCGAAGGGCAGCGGTTCGCCCGTGTCGTCCACGACGACCCGACGGATCGGGGAGTGCGAGACGATCTCCAGGTAAATGCCGTGAAATGCCTCGACGTTCTGCTCGACGGTGAACAGTTCGAGGGCTCGCGCCCGTGCCGCCGCGCCGAGGCGTGCGCGCCGCTCGGGGTCGCGCAGCAGCGCCACGCACGCCTCGGCGAGCGCCCGCGGATTGCGCGGCGGCACCACAAGCCCCGTACCGCCGATGACCTCGACGACCGCTCCGACGTCGGTGGACACGGTGGCGCGGCCGCAGAACATGGCCTCGACGAGGCTGATCGGGAAGCCCTCGACGACGCTGGACAGGACGACCAGGGCACCGGACGCGTACGCCTCCGCGAGCCCCGGAGCCTCTGGGCCGCCGATCTCCTCGAAGGAGACCGGGTTGTCGCCGACGGCGTGCGCGCCCTCGGCCTCGTCGGGGAACAGGTGGGCGGCCAGCGCCTTGCAGTGGGCCAGGTAGAGCGCGCCGTCCGGCCCGTCGGCGGGCGCTCCGAAGATCCGCAGCCGGGTCTTCGGCTCCTGCTTGCGGATCTCGGCGAAGGAGTGCAGCAGGGAGACGAGGTCCTTCGAGGGTTCGACGCGGCCGATCCAGACCAGCGTGTCCGGGTCCGCGCAGCCGGTGCCCTCGGCGCTCTCTCCCACCTCCGCGAAGCGGGACGCCTCCATGCCGGGGTAGACGGTGCGCAGTTTGGCCCGGTCGGCGCCGCAGCGCTCCTGCCAGCGGCGGGCGTGGGTGTTGCCCGGCGTGATGAGTGCGGCCCGGCGGTAGACCTCGGTGGCCAGCCTGCCGTGGAAGGCGGCGAGCAGCGCCCGCACGGCGGGGGCTTCCTCGGTGGCGGCGGAGGCGAGATAGTGCGCGCGCAACGGCACCCCGTACTCCGTGACGAGCAGCGGGACCGAGGCGAAGTGCCGGGCGAGCAGACCGGGCAGGGCCGCCGAGCCGCCGGCGGCCGCGTGGCAGAGGTCGACCGCGCCGAGCCCGTCGTCCGCGTACCAGTCCAGCGAGAGGGGGCGCAGCGACCGTTCGACATGGGCGGCGACGGAGAGCAGGTCGGGTACGCGGGCGGTGCGCGCGGCGCGCAGTGCGCCCGGCGCGCGGCAGGCGCGTTCCCATGCGCGTACGGCGGTCTCGGAGCGCAGCGCCCCGGCCAGGCCGCCCTCGTCGCGGGCGAGTTCCGCGAGTCCGTACAGCGCGGTGGCGAAACGGTCCGCCTCAAGGCCGAAAGAAGCCTCCGGGCCGGCGAGAACCCCCGAAGCACGCCCGCCGCCCGAAGCGCCCCCGGCACCAGATGCACTCGTGCCGCCAAGCCCGCTCACGCCGCCGGGTCCACTCACGCCGCCCCGTGGACCCGCGCCGCCCGATCCCCCCGCGAGACCGGGACCGCCGACCACCCCCGTGCCGCCTGCCACCCCCACCCCGATGGAGTCAGCGGAATCACCGGGTACGCCGTGCGCACCGGGATCCCCGGGACCGTCCGGGCTTCCCGGGCCCGCGCACACGGCCGCCGCCAGCTCCCCGAGGCACTCGGCGTACCGCCGCCGCACCCGGCGTCCGTGCGCTCCGCGCCCGCGCACCGCCCCGTCGTCCTCGGCCGTCCACAGCGGAGCCGTCCGTACGCGGCTGACCTGAGGCGGCAGCCGGACCCAGCCCTCGTCCTCCTGCCGCCGGCTGCGGCTGAGCGCGTAGATGTCGAACTCGTGCTGCCCGAGCCCGCGCACGAGCCGGTCGCACCAGAGCTTGGCGTCACCGCTCACATACGGATAGCCACCCTCCGTAAGCAGTCCGATGCGCACGAGTGCACCCCCGATCTCCCATATGGGGAGCCGCCGTTGACCCGGCGGCTCGCAGCGGGAAGAACGTATGCGGACATGGCGGTGGCGCGACGGACGGTTGTCCATCGCGCCACCAAAAGGGGTGAACGGGCGTAACTTTCCCGCGCAGGTCGCGTTCTGTCGCGCTAGGGGGTGGTCCTGTGACGCCCCGTCACACCGTGGCCAGTTGCCTGCGCGCCCTGCGCCGCTCCGCCGCGACCTGCGGATCGAGTGCCGGTACGGCGGCCAGCAGCTGCTTCGTGTACGGGTCCTGCGGGGACTCGTACACCTCGTCGGCGGGGCCGTGTTCGACGATCCGGCCGCGCCGCATCACCGCGACCCGGTCGCTGACCTGGCGTACGACCGCCAGGTCGTGCGCCACGAAGACGAGCGCGAGACCGAGTTCGCGCTGCAGCTCGGCGAGCAGGGCGACCACCTGGGCCTGTGTCGTCACGTCGAGCGCGGAGACCGGTTCGTCGCAGACGATGACGTGCGGGTCGGCGGCGAGCGCCCGTGCGATGCCCACGCGCTGGCGCTGTCCGCCGCTGAACTCGTGCGGGTAGCGGTCGTAGTGCGCCGCTTCGAGCCCTACGCGCTCCAGCAACTCCCTTACGCGCCCCCGGATGCGGGTCTCGTCCCGTTCGCCGCGCGCCCGGAGCGGGTCGGCGATCGACTCGCCCACGCTGCGCCGGGGGTTGAGGGAGGAGACGGGGTCCTGGAAGACCATCTGGACGGTGGGACGGACGCCGGACCGTGTCCGGCCCTCGTACCGCACCGACCCGGCGGTCGGCTCCAGCAGCCCGACCAGCATCCGTCCCAGGGTGGTCTTGCCGCTGCCGCTCTCACCGACGACGCCGAGCGTCTCCCCGCGCCGGACCGCGAGGGACACACCGTCCACGGCGGTGAACCGCCGCTTGCCGCGCCCGAATTCACGCCGCAGGTCCACCGCTTCCAGAACGACCTCACCGACCGCGGCGTCACCGGAGGCACCACCGGCCGCACCAGGGAGCGAATCCCCGGCCGACGCACCGTCACGCGACGCACCGGCGGCCGACGCACCGACGACCGACCCACGGCCGTCCGACACGCCACCGCCCGACGCACCATCGCCCGACACGCCGCCGCCCGACGGACCGCCGTCCGAAGCGCCACGTCCGTCCGCCCCGTCCCCGCCCCCCGCGGCGGAAGCCGACGCGACCACTCCGGGCCGAACCCGCGCCGCCTCCACCCGCGCCACACCCACACGCGGCACATCCACACGCGGCACCGCACCCAGCAGCTCGCGCGTGTACGCCTCTCGCGGCGCCCCGAGGACCGCCGTGACCGGCCCGTGCTCGACCGCCTTCCCGTGCCGCATGACCAGCACGTCGTCGACGCTCTCGGCGGCCACGCCCACGTCGTGCGTGACCAGCAGCAGCCCCATCCCGGTCTCCTCCCGCAGCGTGTGCAGCAGGTCGAGGATCTGGGCCTGGACGGTCACGTCGAGGGCCGTGGTCGGCTCGTCGGCGATCAGCAGGTCGGGCGCGCAGGCCAGCGCCATCGCGATCAGCGCGCGCTGCCGCATGCCGCCGCTGAACTCGTGCGGGCGCGAGCGCGCGCGGCGGGCGGCGTCCGCGATGCCGACCCGGTCGAGCACCTCGACGGCACGCGCGCGTGCGGCGCGCCGGGACGCCTTCACATGGACCCGGTACACCTCGGCGATCTGGTCGCCGACCGCGTAGTACGGGTCGAGTGACGACAGCGGGTCCTGGAAGACCATCGCGGCCTTCCCGCCCCGCAGCCGCCGCAGTTCGTCGTCGGAGGCGGCCTGTACGTCCACTCCGGCCACCCGCACCGCGCCGCCGACGCGCGCTCCGGTGCCCCGGTGCAGCGCGAGCAGCGCGGAGGCGACCGTGGACTTGCCGGAGCCGGACTCGCCGACCAGCCCGAGCGCGGCGCCCTTCGGGAGGGTGAAGGACAGCCCGTCGACGGCACGCAGGTCCCCGAACTCGACGACGAGGTCGCGGACGTCGACGAGGGTGTCGTCGGAGCCGTCCGGCGCGCCGTCCAAGGATTCACCGGTTGTCACGAGACTCACGACAGCACCACCCGTCGGTCGGCCATCGCGTACAGGACGTCCGCGACGGCGTTGGCCAGGACCACGAAGAAGCCGGTGACCAGGACCATCCCGACGACCACCGGCAGGTCGACGACCTGCACCGCGTGCACGAGTTCACGTCCGAGGCCGGGTAGCCCGAACATCGTCTCGGTGAGCACGGCACCGCCGATCGCCGAGCCGACGTCGTTGGCGTTCAGCGCGATGACCGGCGCGATCGCGCCGCGCAGGGCGTGCCGCCCGATGATCGAACGCTCCCCCACGCCGTAGGCGCGGAAGGTGCGGACGTGGTCCTCGGCGAGGGTCTCCAGCATCGAGGCCCGGGTCAGCCGGGCGTACTTGGCGGCCTCGATCAGCGCGAACGCCAGCCAGGGGAGCAGCAGGTTCCACGCCCACTGCTCGGGGTCCTCGGTGAAGGGCACGTACTGCGGGAAGGGCAGCCATTGCAGCTGTCCGCAGACGACGATCATCAGCACCAGGCCGATGACGAAGACGGGAGTCGCGGTGCCGGCGAGTGTGACGCCGGTCAGCACGCGCTCGGTGACCCGGCCGCGGCGCCACGCGGAGAGCACTCCGGTGCCGACGCCGAGGACCAGCCACAGCACCATCGCGCCGAGTACGAGCGAGAGGGTGACCGGCAGCTTCGTCCAGATGAGGTGGGTGACCTGCTGGTCGCTCTGGTACGAGAGGCCGAGGCAGGGCGCGCCGCAGTGCTGCACGGAGGTGCCCGTCGAGTAGTCGTGTCCGACGACGATGCCCTGAAGGAAGTGCCAGTAGCGCAGGTACAGCGGATCGCCGAGCTTCAACTGCTCGGAGACCTGGTGCACCTGGGCGGGCGAGCAGCGTGGGCCGCAGGTGATCTGGGCGACGTCGCCGGGGGCGACGTAGAAGACGAGATAGATGATCACGGAGATCGCGAGCAGGGTGACGGCGGCGCCGACCAGACGCCGTACGGCGAACCCGGTGAATCCGCCGGCCCCGGACTGACCGCTCATGCCCTGGCCTCCCGCTTGCGTCCCGTGCCGACGCGCAGCCGCGAGGCCGCGCGCGGGTCGAGGGCCGTGCGCACGCCGTCGCCGAGGACGGTCAGGGCGAGCACGGTGAGGAACAGCGAGCCCGCCGGGAACAGCAGGTACTGCGGTGCCGCCTGGTACCAGACGTCGGCCGCGGTCAGCATCTGGCCCCAGGAGGGTGTCGGCGGCTTCACGCCGACGCCGAGGAAGCTGAGCGCCGCCTCGACGGTGATGTTCATGGGGACCAGGAGGGCGGCGTACGTGATGACGGGCGCGGCCAGTGCGGGCAGGAGTTCGCGGCGGGCGACGCGCCAGGGGCCCCAGCCGCTGAGCCGGGCCGCCGCCACGTGGTCGAGCTCCTTGAGGGTGAGCGCGTGGGCGCGCACGATCTTCGCGGTCGAGCCCCAGGCCACCAGGCCGATGATGAGCGCGACCAGGACGGGGCGCGGGAAGCTGCTGGGCACGATGGCGAGCAGCGCGAGGGACATGATCATCAGCGGCATCGCGATGATGATGTCCGTGACGCGGCTGAGGAGTTGGTCGACCCAGCGGTTGCCCAGGGCGGCCGCGACACCGACGACGACGCCGATGAGGACCTGGACGAGGGTGGCGGCGAAGGCGACTCCGAGGGAGACCCGGGCGCCGTAGACGAGGCGGGCGAAGAGGTCGCGGCCCGTCTGCGGTTCCACGCCGAGCCAGTGGTCGCCGCTGACACCGCCGAGCGAGCCGAGCGGTACGCCGCCGCGCGCGGAGTCGACGAGTGCCGGGTGGTAGGTGGTCGGGTCCTGGCCCTCGACCGCGGTGAGCAGCGGTGCGGCGAGGGCGACCAGGACGAGGAGCGCGACGGCGGCCGCCGCGACGAGGGCGGCGCGCTGGGTGCGCAGCCGCCGCCAGAACTGACGGGCCCCGGAGGCCCCCGGGACGGAGAGGTCCGTCCCGGGGGCCTGGGAGGCGATGATTGCCTCGCTCACGGCGCTACTTCACCGCGACCTGGGAGATGTCCAGCACGCCGGTCCAGTCGCTGATCACGATGTTCTTGACGTCCTTGCCGTAGAGGCGCTTGTACACCGGGTGGAACAGCGGGACGGTCAGGGCCTGTTCGCCGATCTTCTTGTCGAGCGCGCCCCAGCGCTGCGCGGCCTCGTCGAGGTCGGTCAGCTTGTTGATCGCGTCGATCTCGTCGTTGACGGCCTTGTCGTCGAGGAAGCCGGTGTTGAAGTTGGCGCCGTCCTTGACGATCTGGCGGCCGTCGAAGATCGGGGCGAGGAAGGGGCCGCCGGAGGGCCAGTCGGCACCCCAGTGGGCGAGGAAGAAGCCGGGCTCGGACTTGGCGCCGTGGATCTTGTCCTTGTAGTCGTTGGACTCCAGTCCCTGGAGCTTGACGGTGATGCCGGCCTTCTTCAGGGCGTCCTGGAGGGCGGTGGCGATCTCCGGGCTGGTCTCGAAGTCCTTGTCGTTGGAGTGCGTGAGCGTGACGGTGAGGCCGTTCGGGTGGCCGGCCTCCTTGAGGAGCTCCTTGGCCTTGGCCGGGTTGCCGGACGCGCCCGCCGGGAAGTGGTCGTAGGGCGTGTAGCCGAAGGACTTCTGGTTCGGCAGGTAGGTGGTCGCCGCCTCGGCGAGGGAGGAGCCACCGGCCGCGTTGATCACCGAGGTGCGGTCGACGGCGTACGAGATCGCCTGTCGCACCTTCGGGTCGTCGAACGGCTTCACCTTCGGGTTGAAGGCGATGTAGTTGGTGTAGCCGAAGTGCCCGGTGCCGACGCGCGCGGCGAGTTCCTTGTCCCCGGTGACCTTGGCGAGTTCGGCCGGGCCGAGGTTGGTGTCGGTGGTGACGGCGGCGGCGTCCGCGCCCTGGGAGGAGGACAGCCGCTGGTTGATCACGGACGAGTCCAGGCCGGACCGTACGTCGATCCTGTCGGGGTAGGCCTTGCGCTCGGCGTCGGTCGACGCGGACCAGTGCGTGTTGCGCTCCAGGATCAGCCGCTCGCCGTCGTTCTCGTTCTTGACGACCTTGTAGGGGCCCGAGGAGACCGGGTGCTCCTCGTACTTGGTGCCGTTGTCCTTGGCCTTCGGGACGGGCGTGAACTGCGTCTGGGTGGCGAGGTAGGGGAACTCGCCCTCGGGCTTGTCGAGATGGAAGACAAGGGTGAGGTCGTCCGGGGTCTCGATCGAGTCGAGGCCCTTCTTGTCCTTGTAGGGGCCCTGGTAGTCGGCGCCGCCGATCAGCCAGTCCCTCAGGTAGGGGGCGCCGCCGGAGAGTTCGGCCGCGAAGGACCGCTCGATGCCGTACTTGATGTCGGCGGACGTGATCGGCGTGCCGTCCTCGTACTTGAGGCCCTTCTTCAGGGTGTACGTCCACACGGTCGCGTCCTTGTTCGGACGGCCGGTGTCGGTGGCGAGGTCGGGGACGACCTTGGCGCCGGCGGCTCCGTTCTCACGGTTGCGGGTGGTGAGCGTGCGGAAGACGAGGGAGGGGACGTTGCCGCCGCCGGAGGTGTAGAGGCGCGCCGGGTCGAAGTCCTCCTGCGGGTTGGCGTTGAGGACGGTGAGCGTGCCTCCCTTCCGCAGCTCGGTGTCGCCGCCGGCGCCCTTGGCATCGTTGTCCTCGGGCCCGCAGGCGGCGGCGCCCGCTGCCACGACCAGGGCAAGCGAAACGGTCGCCACACGGGCTCTGTTCACGGACGGTTGACGCATCGGAAGACGACCTCTCGGATGATGAGACAGATAGACGAGGAGTGAGACGAAAATGAACAGACGTCTGCCCCGGCGTCAGGTCGCCGAAAGGTCACGGACCATCACGGTCACGGAAGGAACGGAATCGCGACGAGCACGCCGGGGGCGGACGTCAGCGACAGTGGATGTCGGCCACGCAGAGCGCGGTCACGCCGATCAGCGCCAGCTCGATGGCGGCGCGACGGACGGCAGGACTGGACCACATGCGCAGAAATATGAACGAACTTTCGGAGCATGTCAACGTGGTCCGTCCCGTGACGGCGGTGACTCCTGCCACCTTCTGGTCAACTGCCCGGATAGGGCCAGGGGTTGGGGCGGCAGTGAATCCCGTCATGATCGAGGAACTTGGTCTGCTGCTGCATGACGGGAGCGAGCGCGCCGTCCTTCTCGCAGCTGACGTGGCCGTATCCGAGCCGGTGACCGACCTCGTGGTTGATGAGCATCTGCCGGTAGGGGTGGATCGCGGCGCCGTACGTGACGGAGCCCTGGGCCCAGCGGTAGGCGTTGATCATGACGCGTTCGGTGGAGGCCGAGTCGCAGGACACGTTGTCCTCGGTCGTGTCCAGACCGGACTTGGCGCACCAGTCGGCGGTGGTGCCGGGGCTGGCCAGGGTGATCACGAAGTCGGGCCGGCCGGAGGAGATCCGCTCGAAGGTGCGGGCGCCGCCGCGGGCCCAGCTCCTCCGGTCGTTCAGTGTCTTCTGCACCGCCTGCGCGAAGAGCGCGCCGTCAAGTCCGAGGCCCTGTTCCACGTCCACCCGATAGGTGTACTTCTGGCCCTTGCCGGGCGCCTTGTCGAACCCGGGGACCGCCTCGAACCTGCCCGACGCCTTGAGCTTGGCGCCGAGCGGGTACTTCTCGCCCATCTTCTCGTCGTACGTCAGGGTCCTCACGGGCTTGACGCCCGGCGTGGCGGTCGCGGTGGTCCGGCCGTCGCCGCGTGAGGCGGGGTCGAGGGCGCCCCGGCCGGCACCGGCGGCGGACTGCGCGTGCGTGCCGCCGCCGTCGTCGCGTCCGGTGGCCACCTGTCCGGCCACCACGACGGCGAGCACGGTGGTGACGGCGGCCGCGGCGATGCCGGTGAACGTCCGCCCCTTGCCGCCCGTCGACCTGCCCTCCTCGCCGGGCCGCGGCTGCGGCTCCTCGACGACCTGCGGATCCCGGTCGGTGACGGGGGCGTCCCAGTCGGTGACAGGGCCAAAGGGGCCGCTGTGCAGCGCGGTGGTCCGCCGGGGTGCGAAGAGGTCGACGTCCCCGGTGCCGTCCTCGTCGAAGGCGTCGACGTAGGCCTGCCGGGGCCCGTTCCCGGACCCGGACCCGGTTCCTGGTCCCGTTCCGGCCTCCCGGCGCTGGCCGGGGACGCGGGGTCCGCCCGGCACCGCGGGGGGTGCGGTACGGGAACCCCCGTACACGACCCCGCCCGGCGCACCGCCCCTCAACTCGCCCCAGCCACCGCCGGTCTCACGCTGCTCGGGGTGCTCGCCACGCGCCCGGCCCGGCCCTCGGACCGAAGCGCCGTCGGGCAACCGCGGGACACCGCGCGCGGGCGTCCCGTCGGCCATCCGCGGGATGCCGTGCGCGGGCGTCCCGTCGGGAAAACGCGGCACCCCGTGCGCCGGGGTCCCGCCGGCCGGCCGGGGGATGCCGTGCGAGGGGGTCCCGTCGGACGGCCGGGGAATGACGTGCGCCGGAGTCCCGTCGGAACGCCGGGGAATGCCCTGCGCCGGGGTCCCGTCCTGGAACCGGTCCTGGAACCGCGGCACTCCCGACGCCGGGGTCCCGTCCGTCCCGCGGGGCGCTCCCGCGGCCGGTGTCCCGCCCGCCCGAGGGCGCGGCGGCTGGGGGCCCAGGGCGCCGCGCGGGGCCTCCGACGGCATGCCTCCCGGCCTCTGAGCCGGCCGCGGCACCGCACCGGGTGCCGCCCCCGGCTTCTCCCCCGTGTCGCTCTTCTCCGGCCGCCCCCGGCGACTGTGACGTCCCACGCCCCGCCTCAGCTCCCCGCACCGGTGACGGCCGACGCGGCCGACTCGGCGGATTCCGCGAGGAGTTCACGGAAGGCCGTGGCCACCGTCTCCGGGTACTCCATCATCGCGACGTGCCCCGCCTCCGGCAGGGACAGCAGCCGGCCGTCCCGGAAGGATCGCGCGGCGCGCCGCGCCATGCGGTAACCGACGAGCTGGTCACGGCCGCCGTAGACGAGCAGCGTCGGCGCGAGCACCCGCTCGGCCTGCCGCCACAGTCCGTGCTGGCCGCCCAGCGTGTACGCGTTCACGATCCCGCGCGCCGAGCGCGTCATCGCGTCCCAGAAGTAGGGCAGCGCGAGCCGCCGCTCCATCTCCTCGACCGCCTCGCGGAACCCCTCGGGCGACACCTTCCCGGGATCCCCGTAACAGAGCGCCGTGACCCCGCGAACGCGCTGTTCGGCGTTCCAGTCCTTGGTGAGCCGGGTGAACAGCCCCGCCACCCCGGGCACCGCGAGCAGCGCGGTCGGCCACGCGGTGCGCTGCACGCGGATCTCCGGGAGCGCGGGCGAGACGAGCGTGAGCGTGCGGACGAGGTCGGGGCGTACGGCCGCGACCCGGGTGGCCACGGCACCGCCCAGCGAGTTGCCGAACAGGTGCACGGAGCCACGCCCGGCGGCGTCCAGGTAGCGGATGACCGCGCGGGCGTGCCCGGTGACGCTGTAGTCCCCGTCGTCCGGTGGCGGCGAGTCCCCGAAGCCCGGCAGATCGAGGGCCTCGCTGTCCACGAGCCCGTCGAGCAGGAGCATCAGGGCCGACCAGTTCTGCGAGGAACCGCCCAGCCCGTGCACGTACAGCGCCGGTGGCAGTCCCTCGCGGGCGGGTGGCCGGGAACGCACGGTCAGCGTGATCCCGGGCAGACCGACCGATCTCAGCCGCTCCCCCTCCGCGACCCGGACGGTCCCGACCCTCGGCGTGACGGTGGCGGCCAGCACGGAGGGCAGCTCGGTCGAAGACATGCGGCAATGTTACGAGACGATCACGCAGTGGTTCATGTGTTCGCCGTCACAGATGGTGGGCGAATCGCATAGCGTCTGGATCGGGTGTCTCCTAGGCTTCAGACGAGGGCACTCGCAGACACACAGGAGCGCGCTCGCACCACTCGGGAAGAGGAACCATGACAGTCGACCCCACGGACCCCGAGACCTTCACCGCAGCGGACGAGAGCCCGGACCTCGACCCGGAGGCCCCCGAGGCCGACGCCGCCGAACAGCACGCGGAACTGACACCGCAGGACGACGGCCTGCGCGCGGCGGGCGACCCCCTCAACGCCGACGAGGCGGACCTCGCCGAGCAGGCCAGAGTCGTGGAGCTCAACGAGGACGAGTACCGCTAGGCCGCACGGACCGGCCGGAGGACGGAACGGGCCTCACCTCCGGTCGGCATACGACCGGTGGCCCCGAGCCGGCCGGGTGAGCGGGCCGATCCGGGTGCCACGGCGCCCGCCCTGCCCCCGTTGAACAGCTTCTGTGTCGCTATCGCCCGCGTCCGGTCCGTGAAATTGTGCGCTCGCACCGCGCACACCAGGGTTACCGAAAAGTACGATGGCGAGGCGGCGCACACCGCAAGTGGACGATTTTTGGGAGGCGGCGTGACAGCCATCGAGCAGACAGAGGCGGCGCGCCCGCGGGGCACTCGCCTGCCGCGCCGTGCCCGACGCAACCAGCTCCTCGGCGCCGCCCAGGAAGTGTTCGTTGCCCAGGGGTACCACTCGGCCGCCATGGACGACATCGCCGAGCGCGCGGGCGTCAGCAAACCGGTCCTCTACCAGCACTTCCCGGGCAAGCTGGACCTGTATCTCGCCCTGCTGGACCAGCACTGCGAGTCCCTGCTCCAGGCGGTACGGACGGCGCTCGCGTCCACCACGGACAACTCACTGCGCGTCCGCGCCACCATGGACGCGTACTTCGCGTACGTCGAGGACGACGGCGGCGCATTCCGACTGGTGTTCGAGTCCGACCTGACGAACGAGCCGGCGGTCCGCGAGCGCGTGGACAAGGTCACGCACGAGTGTGCCGAGGCCATCTGCGACGTCATCGCGGAGGACACCGGTCTGTCGCGCGCCGAATCGATGCTCCTCGCCTCCGGTCTGGGCGGTCTGGCCCAGGTGGTGGCCCGCTCCTGGCTGCACAGCGACCGCAGCGTGCCGCGCGACCAGGCGGTCCAGCTGCTGACCTCGCTGGCGTGGCGGGGCATCGCGGGCTTCCCGCTGCACACCACCGACCACCGCTGACCGCCACTTTGTTCCCACCCGCTGTTCGCTCCTGGCGTTCTCGGGCGGAGCGTGTACGTCCCCTCACCGGGCTAATGTGTGCTGCGTACGGCGCGGATGAACGCGCACATGACTGACCGTCGGAGGGACAAAGCCGTGGAGGTCAAGATCGGCGTGCAGCACGCGCCCCGCGAGATCGTTCTGGAGAGCGGTCAGACCCCGGAAGAGGTCGAGCGCGCGGTGTCCGAGGCGCTGGCCGGCAAGTCGCAGCTGCTGAGCCTCGTGGACGACCACGGGCGCAAGGTCCTGGTTCCGGCCGACCGCCTCGCCTACGTGGAGCTCGGTGAGCCCACGCAGCGCAAGGTGGGCTTCAGCGCGCTGTAGTCAGCCACGCGGAGGGGCGCCGGGGCGCCGGGGCCCGGGGCCCCCGCCCCGGCCCCCCCCCCCCGGCCCCCGCGACCGGGCGGCGGCCACCCCCCCCCCCCCCCCGCCC
>NZ_JBHWEL010000021.1:100884-127408 GCF_042734135.1 Streptomyces sp. NPDC059668
AGTCCCGGGGGGTGCGGCGTCTGGGCTGGCCGAGCCCCCCGGCGGCGGGCCGGGCCGGGCGCCGCGCGCGCCGCCCTCCCGCGCATCCGCCCGGACCCGTCCACGCACGACGGCCGGAATCCGTCCCCGCCACCCCGCGCGACCGCGTCCACGCACCATGGACGACGCACAGATCGATCACAGGGGAGGGTTGCATTCCGCACGTCAGGGGTACATCGGCTACGACCGATTTGCACGGGCCGTGCGGGAGGGACCCCCACCATGTTCTTGGAAGCGCTCGGCGCCGCGGCGCTCGGTCTGGCCCTGGCATGGGCCGTCTCGCGCCGCCTGCCGCACCGCCTGCCCGCCCGCAGCCTGGTCCTGTCGACCGGCGTCGCGGGAGGGCTGTTCGGAGCCTTCCTGACCCACACGGCGCTGGGCTCCGGGTTCTACCCGGTGATCCTCTTCGGCGCCGCGATCGTCTCCGCCGCGCTGCTCTCGCTGCTGCTGCGCCCGGCGGAAAGATTTCGCCGCCGCTCGGCGACGGCGTGACCGCACCGGGCGACGGCGCATCCCGTAGGGAACGGATTCGGACCGAGTCGGACAAGAGTTAGGGCGTGATGCGAAAGTCCCGCCTGCCCCGCCCCCCGGGCGGACGACGGGACGTTCGCGACACGCCCTAGGCGGCCAGACCCAGCGCCGCCATCCGCTTCGTGTGGGCCTCCGTGATCCGCGAGAACATCCGGCCGACCTCGGCGAGGTCGAAGCCGTCCGCCACGCCGCCCACGAGCATCGTCGACAGTGCGTCGCGGTCCGCGACCACCCGCTGCGACTGCGACAGCGCCTCGCCCATCAGCCGTCGCGCCCACAGCGCGAGCCGGCCGCCGACCCGCGGGTCCGCGTCGATCGCGCCGCGGACCTTCTCCACGGCGAAGCTCGCGTGCCCGGTGTCGTCCAGGACACCGAGGACGAGTCCGCGCGTGTCCTCGTCCAGCCGCGCGGCGACCTCCCGGTAGAAGTCACTGGCGATCGAGTCGCCGACGTAGGCCTTGACGAGCCCCTCCAGCCAGTCCGAGGGCGCGGTCTGCTTGTGGAAGCCGTCGTAGGCGGCGACGAACGGCGCCATCGCCCCGGTCGGCTCCTCACCGATCCCGGAGAGCCGGTCCCGCAGCCGCTCGAAGTGGTGGAACTCGGCCGACGCCATCTTGGCCAGCTCCGCCTTGTCGCTCAGCGTCGGCGCCAGCTTGGCGTCCTCGGCGAGCCGCTCGAACGCCGCCAGCTCGCCGTACGCGAGCGCTCCGAGCAGGTCCACGACCGCGGCGCGGTACTGGGGGTCGACGGAGGCCGTGTCCCAGTTCCGCGCGGCGACTCCGGTGGCCGCGCGAGTGGTGGTGCCGGGTGCCTCGGCGGACGTGTCAGCGGCGTTGTCAGGCGTCGTCATGAAGCGCACAATAGCCCGCTCGCCGCAACAGGGAAGTCCCTGCTCATCCACTGTGACGACGACTACGTGACCAAATCGGCCATCGCATATGCGCGAATCCGGGGTATGGTGGTAATGCGCCCGGCGAGTATTCGACGGGCCGCACGAATGAGGATGCCCGGTCGGTGGCCCGATCGGCTCCGACCCGACAGCCCTCTCGTCCGTACGGCACGATGCGTACGACATCCGGAGGGACCCTCAGCGGTACGAGCGCTCGAGCGTCGGCAGTGGTCCCATGCCACTCGGCCCGCCCGACAAGCGGCCGACGTCCCCGGCACGGTCCCCGTCACGACCCCCGCGCTCGCCTCGCACCGCGTACACAGAAGAGGCAGCACCCTGACTACGACTTTCCGAGAGCTCGGAATCCTTCCCGAGACGGCCGAAGCCCTTGAGGCCGTCGGCATCATCAACCCCTTCCCCATCCAGGAGATGACGCTCCCCGTCGCCCTCTCCGGCAGCGACGTCATCGGCCAGGCCAAGACCGGCACCGGCAAGACGCTGGGCTTCGGCCTCCCGCTCCTGGAGCGCGTCACCGTCCCCGCCGACGTCGAGGCGGGCCGCGCCCAGCCCGAGCAGCTGACCGACGCACCGCAGGCCCTCGTCGTCGTCCCCACGCGCGAGCTGTGCACCCAGGTGACGAACGACCTGCTCACCGCCGGCAAGGTCCGCAACGTCCGCGTGCTCGCCATCTACGGCGGCCGGGCGTACGAGCCCCAGGTGGAAGCCCTCAAGAAGGGCGTCGACGTCATCGTCGGCACCCCGGGCCGTCTGCTGGACCTCGCGGGCCAGAAGAAGCTCAACCTCAAGCACATCAGGGCCCTCGTCCTCGACGAGGCCGACGAGATGCTCGACCTGGGCTTCCTGCCCGACGTCGAGAAGATCATGAACATGCTGCCGGCCCGCCGCCAGACCATGCTGTTCTCGGCGACCATGCCGGGTGCCGTCATCGGTCTCGCGCGCCGCTACATGTCGCAGCCCACCCACATCCGCGCCACCGCGCCGGACGACGAGGGCGCGACCGTCGCGAACACCGCGCAGTTCA
The DNA here is from genome assembly GCF_042734135.1 of Streptomyces sp. NPDC059668. NCBI lineage: Bacteria > Bacillati > Actinomycetota > Actinomycetes > Kitasatosporales > Streptomycetaceae > Streptomyces > Streptomyces sp. NPDC059668. The sequence goes on from NZ_JBHWEL010000021.1 coordinate 103,386, forward strand.
TCTACCGCGCGCACAACATGGACAAGCCCGAACTGGTCGCGCGCATACTGCAGGCCGACGGTCGCGGGCTCGCGATGGTCTTCTGCCGCACCAAGCGGACGGCGGCCGACCTCGCCGACCAGCTCCAGCAGCGCGGCTTCGCCTCCGGCGCGGTCCACGGCGACCTCGGCCAGGGCGCCCGCGAGCAGGCGCTGCGCGCCTTCCGCAACGGCAAGGTCGACGTCCTCGTCTGCACCGACGTCGCCGCCCGCGGTATCGACGTCGAAGGCGTCACCCACGTCATCAACTACCAGTCCCCCGAGGACGAGAAGACGTACCTGCACCGCATCGGCCGGACGGGCCGCGCGGGTGCCAAGGGCATCGCCATCACCCTCGTCGACTGGGACGACATCCCGCGCTGGCAGCTCATCAACAAGGCGCTGGACCTGGGCTTCAACAACCCGCCGGAGACGTACTCCACGTCCCCGCACCTCTTCGAGGAACTCAACATCCCGGCCGGCACCAAGGGTGTCCTGCCGCGTTCCGAGCGCACCCGCGCCGGGCTCGCGGCCGAGGTCGTCGAGGACCTCGGCGAGACCGGCGGCCGCGGTCCGCGCGGCCGCGGTGGCCGCTCCCCGGCGCCCGTCGTCGAGCGGGAGCGGGAGCGGGCGGAACGCACCCCGCGCCGTCGCCGCCGTACGCGCAACGGCACCCCGCTGGACGAGACCGCCGGCACGTCCGGCGCGTCGACGACATCGGCACCGCAGACCCCGGCCGAGCCCGCCGCCACGGAGGCCACCGAGCCCCGTACGCCGCGCCGCCGTCGCCGTACGCGCGCCGGTGGCGGGTCGTCGGAGGCGGTGGCGGTCGCCACGGCCACCGAGGCGATCGAGCCGTCGGCCGCACCCGAGGCCGCGGAGACCGTCGTCACGACGGTCGAGGGCACGGACGCCACGGCCGGCAAGCCGCGCCGCCGCACCCGCAGGACGGCCGAGGCCCCGGCCGAGACCGTCACGGTCGTCGCGGAGCCCGTCGCGGTCGCCGAGGCCGTCGCGGAGGCTCCGGCCGGCAAGCCGCGCCGCCGCACCCGCAAGGCGGCCACTGTCACGGAGGCCGCGGAAGCCGTCCTCGACACGGTCGAGAGCACGCCGGAGGTCGCCGAGACCAAGCCGCGCCGCACCCGCGCCAAGGCCACGACCGCGGCAACTCCCGCCGTGGACAGCGCCGTTGACACCGCGGAGGCCGCGGAGGCCAAGCCCCGTCGCCGGACCCGCAAGGCCGCGGCGGAGACCGTCGAGGCGGACAGCGCGCCGGTGACGGCCGTCGTCGAGGAGCCGGAGGCGAAGCCGCGTCGCCGCACCCGCAAGGCCGCCGAGGCCGCGGTCGACACGGCGGAGGGCGTCGCCGAGGCGCCGGCCACCAAGCCGCGCCGTACCCGCAAGGCCGCGGTGGCAGCGACGGAGGCACCCGCCGAGGTCGCCGACGCCACGGAGCCCAAGCCGCGCCGTACGCGCGCCAAGGCGACCACGAAGGCCACGCCCGAGGTGGCCACCGAGGCCACCTCGGACACCGCCGAGGCGCCCGTGACGCCCCGCCGCCGTACCCGCAAGGCCGCCGCGTCGACCGTCGAGGCGGCCATCCCCGCCCAGACGGCCGCCGCCGAGGAGCCGGAGGCGGGTCCGCGCCGCCGCACCCGCAAGACGGCCGAGGCCGCCGTGGTGACCCCGGAGGCCGACGAGGCCAAGCCGCGGCGCCGCGCCCGCAGCAAGGCAGCCGCTGTCACGGAGGCCGCGGAGAGCTGATCCACCGCCCGATTGGCCGGGGCCCCCCCTTAGCGGGGGGGCCGGGCCCCTGGGGTGCCCCCCCCGCCCCCCCCCCCCCCACCCCCCCCCCCCCCCCCCCCCCCCCCCGCCCCCCCCCCCCCCCCCCCCCCCCCCCAATTGTCGCGGGGGGCGGGGCCATCGGCGTTCCCGCACATCCCCCACCCGGCACATCCCCCACCCGGCGCCCCACGCGCCCCGGCCGACACCCGCGTGGCGCAACCCAGCGCCTCCCAGCACGAGCCGGCCTCACCATCGGCCCCGCCCCCAGCACGAGACCGGGGCGTCTGTCCGGGCCCGGCCGTCCGCGGCGGGGACAGGGGGGCTTCGTGTCTTGGTTTCTGGCCCCCAGGGGGCCGCTCGTAAGGCTGCCGTCCGTTCCTGGGGGCTCAGCCCCCAGACCCCCGTCCGGCCTGGACGGCCTCGTCCTCGAGCGCCGGACGGGCTGATGGTGCGGGCCCGGGCCGGCGGGGCGGGGTCCCCTGGGGAGACTGGTACCGGCGACCCGAACAGCCGCCCCGGACCGTGGACCGCGAGGCCCCGCCCGATAGCCTCGGACCCATGAGCCGTCCTCCCTCCTTCATCCCGCCGGCCGGAGCGCGCGCGTACCGGCTGGGCACCGCGCGCGGCGAGTTCGCGGCGATCGAGGCCGGTACCGCCGTACGGGGAACCGCCTTGCTCCTGCCGGGTTTCACCGGCAGCAAGGAGGACTTCATCGCGCTGCACGAACCGTTGTCCGCGCGCGGGTACCGGACCGTCGCCGTCGACGGACGGGGTCAGTACGAGAGCGACGGGCCCGAGCACGACGAAACGGCGTACGCGCAGGACGAGTTGGCGCGCGATGTACTCGCACAGGCAGCGGCCCTCGCCACGCCCGTGCACCTCGTCGGGCACTCCCTCGGCGGGCAGGTCGCCCGGGCCGCGGTCCTCCTGGACCCGGCACCTTTCGCCTCCCTCACCCTGATGGCGTCGGGCCCCGCCCAGATCTCCGTCTCCCAGCAGCAACGCGTCAAGCTGCTCCGGGACGCGCTCGCCGTGATGGACATGGGCCAGGTGTGGGACGCGATCCAGGCGATGGAGCCGCCGGAGGAGACCGAGACCGGAGAGCTCGACGCGGGGCTGGACGACCGCGACGACCTGCGGCGCCGCTGGCTGGCCACCAGCCCCGCCCAGCTGATCGCGACGGGCCGTCAGCTGTGCACCGAGCCCGACCGCGTCGCCGAGCTGGCCGCCGTGCGGCTGCCCAAGCACGTCCTGTCCGGCTCGCACGACGACACCTGGCCGGTGGAGCTGCTGGACGAGATGGCCGTACGTCTCGACGCCCGGCGCACCGTCGTACGGGACGCCGAGCACTCCCCCAACACGGACCAGCCCCTGTCGACCGCCCGCGCCCTCGCCGACTTCTGGGACCACGCCACCACCGCGTAACCCGCGCCCCCGGCACCGGCACCGGTCAGTACTGCGCCTGGAGATGCTCCCAGAAGCCGTCCCGGAGCGCCCGGCGCAGGTCCGCCTGTCCCCGCAGGGAGTACTGGAGAAGTCCCTCCGCCTCGACCAGCAGGTCCTGGTCGACCGAGCCCGGCAGGTACGGATGCCCCGGCAGCAGGTCCACCAGCGCCTCGCGCCCCCGCGCGGCCAGCCACTTCGCGGCGATCTGGGCGCCCACGAACCGCACGTCCTCACGCGTGGGCCTGCTCGCCGCGCTCGCGTCGTACGTGGTGGCCGTCCTGCGGGACACGTAGGGCTTGAAGAAGTCGAGGTCGAAGGTGCGCTGGCTGTCGACCTCCCAGAGCAGCGGCTCGGCCTGATTGCGGCCCTCGGGGGCCTCGATGCCCCAGAGGTGGACCCGCGCCCCGTACCCCTGCGCGGCCTCGACCGCCGACACCAGGTCCTCGTCGCCCCCGAGCAGGGCGGCGTCGCTGATGGCGCGGTGCCGGGCCAGGGACTCCAGGTCGGAGCGGATGAGGGAGTCGACGCCCTTCTGCTGGTTGTTCGCGTTCAGATTGCCCAACCGCACCTTGACGTCCGGGAGTTCGGCGATCGACTGCTGCTCCGCGGTGTGGATGCGGCGACGCGCGCCGTCGTACCAGTACACCCGCAGGAGCCTGCTGTCCGCGAAGATGGTGCGGGCCTTGTCGATCAGTGCCTCGATGAGGCCCTCGGCGTCGAGGTCGAAGGAGCGGCGGTCCTCCGTCCCGGCGACGAGCCGCCCACCGGCCGCGTACAGGTATCCGGCGTCGACGAAGATCGCGTGGGTCGAGGGCGTCTTCGCCACCTCGGCGAGCATGCGCTGGAGCAGCTCGTTCGTGCGGTCGATGTGGGCGCCGAGCGCCGCGAGGTCGTCGTTCATCACCCCCCATTCTCCCGGCGGTCACGCTTCGAACACAACTGGTCCCGTTCAGTCTCCTTCACACTTCTTACCCCGCGGTAATTAGGTTCTCGAAAAATTTCCTTAGCGTAGGGAATGTTTGTAACACGCACACCGTTGAATACGAACGGAAGCGGGGGACTGTCTCAGCTCGCGCGCCACACCACCAAGTAGTTCTCCTCAGGAGGATGACCAGACGAAGGGAGAAGCCCATGCGCTTCGAAATCATGCGACTCGACGATGTCAACGGCACGCCCGTGGACAGCACCGTCGTTGACGCCGCCTCCGTCAACCGGATCGTTCAGCAGGCCGCCGCCATAGGGCAGCGACTGTGGATCCGCCCGGCCGACTCGTCCGCTTCGTAACCCGCGGACACCTCTCGGACGTCCCGGACGTCTCAGACTTCAAAGCCCCGTACGGCGTCGACGCCGTACGGGGCTTTGCGTATACGAAAGGGCCGCTGCGGCGCCTTGGGGACGCCGCCGGGCCCCGGGGGACCCGCCCGGCCCCGGAGGCCACTCAGCCGCCCCGGACGACCTGGGTGACGCCGTTGATGATCTGCTGGACGGCGATCGCCGAGAGCATCATGCCCGCGAGCCGGGTCACCAGCACCACGCCGCCGTCCTTGATGACACGGATGATCAGCAGCGAGTAGCGCATGACCACCCACAGCACGACGTGGATGGCGAGGATCGCGGTCCACACGGACACCTGCGCGGCGACGCTGTCCGCCTTCTGCACGGCCAGGATCACCGACACGATCGCGCCGGGGCCCGCGAGCAGCGGCATGCCGAGCGGTACGAGGGCGACGTTGACGTCCTTGGTCTGCTTCGGCTCGTCGGTCTTGCCGGTCAGCAGGTCGAGGGCGATCAGCAGGAGCAGCAGTCCGCCCGCGATCATCAGCGCGGGCACGGAGACGTGCAGGTAGTTCAGGATCTGGTGCCCGAGCAGCCCGAAGACCGCGATCACTCCGCCCGCCACGCAGACGGCCTGGAACGCCATGCGCTTCTGCACCTTGGCGGGGCGTCCCGCGGTGAGCGCGAGGAAGATCGGGGTGATCCCGGGGGGATCCATGATCACGAAGAGGGTGAGGAAGAGGGAGCCGAAGACAGCGACGTCGAACATGGGTCAGTGAGGCCTTGCGAAGGTGGGGGGAGCGGCACGGCGAGAGGAGCCGTCACCGCTGGGGAAGGGCGTTCCGCGGGGCGGAACCGGGCACGCGGCCGACATGGCGGGCGCGTGGGAGGGGCGTACGGGTGCGAGGGGCGGGGATCAGGCTCCGCCGGTTCCCGGCACCGGGAACGCTCCGGTGGCCCGCCGGGTGATCTCGCCGTAGACCTCGGGGTCGGTCGTGTACTCCCCGAGGACGCAGGCCTTGCGGCCGCCGTGGTAGTCGCTGGACCCCGTGACGAGCAGTCCCAGCTCGGCCGCGAGACCCCGCAGCCGCGCCCTGGTCGCCGGTTCGTGGTCCATGTGGTCCACCTCGATGCCGTCGAGCCCCGCGGTGGCCAGCTCGGCGATCGCCGACTCGGGCACGGTGCGGCCCCGCTTGGCGGCGGCCGGGTGCGCGAACACGGTCACGCCGCCCGCCGCCTTGACCAGCCGGATCGCGTCGAAGGGGTCCGTCTCGTGCTTGGGGACGTAGACCCGGCCGCCGTCGGCGAGCCAGTCGCCGCTGAAGGCGTCGGAGACGCTGTCCACGACCCCCAGCTCGACCAGGGCGGAGGCCACGTGCGGCCGGCCCACGGAGCCGTCGCCCGCGATGCGCGCGACCTGCTCCCAGGTGACCGGTACCCCCAGCTCCTGGAGCTTGGCGACCATGCTCCGGGCCCGGGGCACCCGGTCGTCCCGGATCAGCTCCCGCTCGGCGAGCAGCTCGGGCTCCGCGGGGTCGAAGAGGTAGGCCAGCAGGTGCATGCTGATGCCGTCGAGGCGGCAGGAGAGTTCGGCGCCGGTGACGAGGGTGAGCCCCTCGGGGAGGGCCGCGACGGCCTCCGCGTGTCCGCGGGTGGTGTCGTGGTCGGTCAGCGCGACGACGTCCAGACCGGCGGCGGCCGCGTTGCGGACCAGCTCGGCCGGGGTGTCCGTGCCGTCGGAAGCGGTGGAGTGGGCGTGCAGGTCGATGCGCACTACGCGAACTCCAGGCGGTGACGACACGGAAGGGGACACCCAAGGATAACGGGGTTCCCGAGCACCCCTGTCACACCCGCAACCGTGGTGCACCCCCTACGACACGTCCGGTGCGCCTCGGGCACCTCCTGAGTTCCCGGAGCGCGGCCGTCTCCACCGGTGGACCCCTGGGGACTGCCGTCCCCAGACCCGCGCATCACGCCGAACGGCCTCGTCCTCGAACGCCGGACGGGCCGGGAAGACGAGCCCATGCCGGGGTCTCGTGGGCCTCGCTCACGCTGGAGGTTCCGGCCGGCAGCGGAAATCCGGCGCCCGGGCCACGCACCTCGGCCCGGCACCCCACACCGGACGGACTGGATACGCGGTGCAGGCCCGCCGAGCCGCGCCGGGCCCACCACCCGGCCGCCCGGCACCGGCCCCGCCTCCCCGACCCGGCGGAGCGCTAGGGCTCCAGGATGCGCGGTGACAGCGCCCCGCAGGGCAGCAGGTCGACTTCCGCCCCGGCGTCCCGCAGGTCGGTCAGCACCAGTTCGTCGTACATCAGCAGTCCGGACTGCTCGGGCCACACGACCGCCCAGAGCCACAGACCGAGCGCCTCGCCCGCGAAGACGGCGCGGTCGTCGGGGGCGCCGGCCACATGCCACAGCGGGGTGGGGCGGCCGGCCGCGAGGACCTTGGCCTGCGGCGGTTTCTCGACGCTCATGTAGGGACCCGGGTCGGGGCCGTCGATACCGGCGTAGCGCGCGCCGAGGCCGACGCCGAGCTCCTCGGCGACCAGGATCAGCTCCCCGACGCCGCCGAGCGGCCCGGGGCCCGAGCAGGCCACCATGGTCGCGCGCCCGCCGCTGCGGTCGTCGCCCGCGAAGCCGGCGCCGGTGAACAGCCATCCGACCGGCAGCGGCCACGGCATCCACACCGGCACCCGGGCACGGTGCACCACGACACCGAGGGCCTCGACGCTGGGCGGGATCACGGGCTGCAGCGGATGCACGTTCCCGTGCACATCGCACTGCCAGGAGTCGGCAAAGAGGCCGGGAGCCCTGACCCGGCCACCACACTTCGGGCAACTGGGTTCGCCCCTCATAGAGCCCCACGGTCCTCCCCGTCTTTCGCCGCGTCAAGGACGATCACCCGTCCGGAGCGCGCCGTCACCGCGAGGAACTAGATGTAACTTGCACTAATTAGCAGACCTAACTTATTGTGTGTATACGACAACGACCTCTCCAGGGCAGTCAGAGGAGCGAACATGACCAGCAGCACGGGAGGCCCCGCCGAAGGGGACACGTTCGACCGGGGTGCGGGCGGTCTCCTGCGCCAGCCGAAGGCCGTCTGGGCGACCGCCGGGGCATCCGTCGTCGCCTTCATGGGCATCGGGCTCGTCGACCCGATCCTGCCCTCCATCGCCAAGGGCCTGGACGCCACCCCGAGCCAGGTCTCGCTGCTCTTCACCTCGTACTTCCTGATCACCGCGGTCGCCATGCTGCTGACCGGCTTCGTCTCCAGCCGCGTCGGCGGCAAGAAGACCCTCCTGCTCGGCCTCGCGCTGGTGGTGGTCTTCGCCGGGCTCGCGGGCACCTCCGGATCGGTCGGCGAACTCGTCGCGTTCCGGGCCGGCTGGGGACTGGGCAACGCCCTGTTCGTCTCGACGGCCCTCGCGGTCATCGTCGGCGCGGCGGCGGGTGGCAGCGCCGCGGCGATCCTGCTCTACGAGTCCGCGCTCGGCCTCGGCATGGCCTGCGGACCGCTGCTCGGCGCACTGCTCGGCAACGCCAGCTGGCGCTACCCGTTCTTCGGCACCGCGTTCCTGATGGCGGTCGGCTTCCTGTGCGTCACGGCCTTCCTGAAGGAGCAGCCGAAGCCGGCGCGCAGGACCGGGCTGCTCGATCCGCTCAGGGCGCTCGGCCACGGCGGTCTCGCCTCCGCGGCCGTCTCCGCGTTCTTCTACAACTACACGTTCTTCACCGTGCTGGCCTTCACGCCGTTCGTACTGAACATGACTCCGTACAAGTCCGGCGCGGTCTTCTTCTGCTGGGGCGTCCTGCTCGCGGCGTTCTCCGTCCTCGTGGCGCCGCGCATGCAGGCACGGTTCGGCTCGCTGAAGGTGCTGGGCGGCTCCCTGGTGCTGCTCGCCGCCGACGTGCTCGTGCTGGGCTACGGCGACCACACCACCGCCGTCGTCTGCACGATCCTCTCGGGCGCCTTCATCGGCGTGAACAACACGGTCTACACGGAACTGGCGCTGGGCGTGTCGGACGCGCCACGCCCGGTGGCGAGCGCCGGGTACAACTTCGTGCGCTGGTTCGCGGCGGCCGCGGCGCCCTACTTCGCGCCGAAGATCGAGGAGTGGAGCTCCGTCCGCATCCCGTTCGTGGTCGCGGCGGTCACGGCGCTGGCCGGCGCCGCGGTGGTCCTCGTACGGCGGAACGCGCTCACGCACGAGGCGGCCGGACTCCAGCCGCGGCACGCCTCCGAGGACAGCGCCACGGTTTTTGCCAACTGATGTTTTCCGGCCAGGAGCTGACCCGGTCTCAGTCCAGCGGAACGGACCTGCGCAGCGGATCACGCAGGTCCGTTCCGCCGTTCAGCCAGCGCTCCTGGAGGGCCCCGGCGCCGTGCACCCGCTTCCACGCGGCCTCGTTCGGCGTCATCGGGAGCAGCGGCAGGAACCGCACGGGATCGGCGGGCGCGTCCAGCGCCAGGTCCTCGACCAGGCCGCCGGACTCCGCGACGAGGACGGAGGTGAAGGGGGCCCCGGGCCAGAGCGGTCCGCCCACGTCGAGCGAGGCGCCGGGGGCCACCACCAGCCCTTCGACCTGCGGGGACGCGGCGAGCACGGCGAGGGCGCGCAGCACCTTGTCGGTCTCGGCGCCGCCCGCCCGCACCGAGAGGACCAGCTCGGCGCGCGGCCCCTTCACCGGATCGGCGAGCACCACCGTGGGGTCCGCCATCGGCTGGGCGGACATGCCGAGCGTCGCGTACCGGACGACGTCGCCCTCCGTGAAGCGCAGCACCTCGATGCGGTCGGTACCGAGGAAGGTGACCGCGGCCCGCGCGTCGGGGTCGCCCAGCGCGGAACGCAACCGAGCCTCGACCAGAGGAAGAACATCAGCCATGAACCGAGCATAGAACTCGTCAGCAACGGGCAAAGCGGGGGCTTGACGCTTCGGTGCGCTGATAGTCTTGGCCGCTGGTCGGGGCAGCACGCAGAAGCGTCGCTCTCGAGCTCCGACGCACTGAGACTGACTGATCTCCCCCATCGGGAGACAGCTCCCCCACGGGGGATGGATCGTCCCTCACGGGGGACCGGCCGGAGGAGGTGGGGCTGCAATGGACCGAAGTCGACCGTGCAGTACCACCCGCTCTTCCGGTCGCTGAATTCTGTAGCTGGTTTCCTCACCCAGGCCGGCTGCCGCCTCCTGCAAACGTGTGCATACGTGTCAGCGTTGTCCGTTGCACCACGGAAGAGCGCTTCGTTCCCGCCTGATCTGTCTGATCTGAATCAGTAGCGAAGCTGCCACCGCGACGGTGCGGTGCTCCCCGCTTTGTGGACGTGCCAAACATCCGCAGTCAGGACGTCCCCATTCCGGGCAGTTCCAACCGTCGCCGGCGGCCTCCAGTTGTGAAGGAGCCTGCCATGTCGATGATCCGTGACCTCCGTGCCGCGGTCCGTCCCCGCCCGTCCCTGCGCAAGGACGGTGGCTCGTACGACACCACCCGCGCGCCCGGGACCAACTCCGCCGTGGTCGACTGCGCGGTCTACCGCGACGGCGCCCGCGTCCAGACCCCCGAGCCGCTCACCCCGCACGAGGCGATGCGTCTGGTGCACCGCGACGGCGGCTTCGTGTGGATCGGCCTGCACGAGCCCACCGAGGCCGAGTTCTCGGGCATCGCGAGCGAGTTCGGGCTGCACCCGCTGGCCGTGGAGGACGCCGTCCAGGCACACCAGCGGCCCAAGCTGGAGCGGTACGACGACTCCCTGTTCACGGTCTTCAAGACGATCCACTACGTCGAGCACGACGAACTCACCGCCACCAGCGAGGTCGTGGAGACCGGTGAGGTCATGTGCTTCACCGGCCGGGACTTCTTCATCACCGTCCGGCACGGCGGCCAGGGCTCGCTGCGCGCGCTGCGGCACCGGTTGCAGGACGAACCCGACCTGCTCGCCAAGGGCCCCTCGGCCGTGCTGCACGCGATCGCCGACCACGTCGTCGACGGGTACATCGCGGTGGCGGACGCCGTGCAGGACGACATCGACGAGGTCGAGACCGCGGTGTTCTCGCTCGGACGGAAAGGCACCCCGCGCGGCACGGACGCCGGCCGTATCTACCAACTCAAGCGTGAGGTACTGGAGTTCAAGCGGGCGGTGTCGCCGCTGCTGCGGCCGATGCAGCTGCTGAGCGAGCGGCCGATGCGGCTGGTCGACCCGGACATCCAGAAGTACTTCCGCGACGTGGCCGACCACCTCGCCCGGGTGCAGGAGCAGGTCCTCGGCTTCGACGAGCTGCTCAACTCGATCCTCCAGGCCAACCTCGCGCAGGCGTCGGTCACCCAGAACGAGGACATGCGCAAGATCACCTCCTGGGCGGCGATCATCGCTGTACCGACGATGGTGTGCGGCGTGTACGGCATGAACTTCGACTACATGCCGGAACTGCGCTGGAAGTTCGGCTACCCGCTGACGCTCGGCGTCACCGTCGGCATCTGCCTCTCCATCCACCGGATCCTGAAGCGCAACGGCTGGCTCTGACGCGGGCGCGTCCCGCTGGCTAGGCTGAGTCCATGACGGAACAGGTGCTCGATCAGGCCCTCATCGAGGAAGCCACCAAGAAGTCCGGGCTGATCTGGGTACGGGGCGACGGTACGCCGTCGGCCGGCGCCCCGGGCCCCGGAGAGCCCGCCCAGGCCCTGTGGCACGTGTGGCACGACGGCGCGGTCTGTCTGGTCGGCGACGGGCCCGGCGAGCAGCCGCTGCCCGGGCTCACCGACGGGGGCGAGGCGGTGGTCACCGTACGCAGCAAGGACAAGGGCGGGCGTGTGGTGGCCTGGACGGCGAGGGTGGTCGAGCTCGCGCCCGAGTCCGACGCGTGGCAGGCGACGGTCGCCGAGCTCAAGGGCAAGCGCCTGAACGCGCCCGACGGTGAGGAGATGCCGGCCCGCTGGGCGCGCGAGTGCCGGGTGCTGCGTCTGGAGCCGCTGGCCGGCACGCTCCCGCTGCCGGACGGCTCGCTGGCCACCGCACCCCTGCCGACCCCGGCGACGACCCGGCAGCCGGTCCCGGCGGCCGTCCCCCGTCTCCTCTTCAAGAAGCGCAAGCGGTCGTAGGTCCGGCGGATTCGGGGGCACGGGCGGCCGTGGCACGGCCGCCCGCTACGAGGCCGGCAACTGCCTGCCGTAGTCGACGGTCTCGTCCTTGGCCGGTTCGGCGAGGGCGAAGCCCTTGCCCCAGTCGGTGAGGCGGAGGGTGCCGGCGCCGCCCGCGCGGACCAGGAGGACGGGATAGGGGGTCCCCTTCAGGGAGACGTCGAGGGTGCCGCCCGCTCCCTTGTCACCGGTGATGCGGATGGTGCGGACGCCCGACTGCTCGTGGTGTCCGTCCGTGGCGAGGGTGCCGTGCAGGGTGAGCAGGCCCTCCAGCAGGACGTCCTTGTCCGTGAAGCTGATGAACCGCTTGTAGGCCGGGTCGCCCGTCGGCACCTTCACGTACTTGCCGCCGAGCTTGTCGGCGGCGGCCGTGTCCGCCGGGGAGGTGCCGCCCTTGTCGCCCTGATGGCTCCAGAACTCGGCGCCGGCCTTGAGGAAGAGGTGTTCACCCACCCGCAGCAGCCCGAAGCTCGCCCCCTGCGAGGTGACCGAACCGGTGCCGCCGTCCGCCTTCAGACGCATGTCGAGCTTGTACGTGCGCCCGTTCGACACCACGGTCCCGGCGAGCCGGACCGTCCGCGCGGCCGTCGCCGCGGCGCGGGACTTCGCCTGGATCGTCGAGGCGGGCAGCTTGCCCACCCCGTTCGTGCCCGCGTCCGGATCCTCACTACCGCACCCCGTCAGTCCCGTCCCCGTCACGACCAGGGCGCACAGCGCGCCCACCAGTGCGGCCCTGCGGGTACGGCCCTGGAGCATCGCAGTCACAGGTGGGCTGCCTTTCGTACGGGAGTCCATGCGGGTGTCCGTGCGGGTGTCCGTGCCGTGGTGCCCCGCGGGGGTGCACGCCGGGTGCCCACCACGGCGTACGGCAGCGTACCGGTGCCGCCCCGGCCCGACGGAGCCAGTCCGTCCGGACCGCTCACCAGGGCGTATCCGACCGGGACGGGCTAGCCTGAAGCCCACCCGAGCGGACAGAACGGGACCAAGCACGCGTACGACGCCACCACCCGGCGCACGTACCGGGACAGCACGGGAAACACCCACCGGGACAGCACGGAAAGAAGGAGGCGCGGGCATGGCCGCAGGCGCCCCCCGGATCTTCGTCTCGCACCTCGCCGGTGTCGCCGTCTTCGACCCGAACGGCGACCTGGTCGGACGGGTGCGGGACCTGGTCGCCATGCTGCGCGTGGGGCGGCGCCCGCCGCGGCTGCTGGGGCTGGTCGTCGAGCTGTCCACCCGGCGGCGCATCTTCCTGCCCATGACCCGCGTGACCGGGATCGAGTCCGGCCAGGTCATCACCACCGGCGTCCTGAACGTGCGGCGCTTCGAGCAGCGGCCCACCGAACGGCTGGTGTTCGGCGAACTGCTCGACCGGCGGGTACGGCTCGTCGACACGGACGAGGAGGTCACCGTCCTCGACGTGTCGGTGCAGCAGCTGCCGGCCCGGCGGGAGTGGGAGATCGGCCGGGTCTTCGTGCGCCGGGCCCGCAGCGGCACCTTCCGGCGCACCCGGGGCGAGACCCTGACCGTCGACTGGTCCGCCGTCACCGGATTCTCGCTGGAGGAACACGGCCAGGGCGCCGAGAGCCTGCTCGCCACCTTCGAGCAGCTGCGCGCCGCCGACCTCGCCAACGTGCTGCACCACCTCTCCCCCAAGCGGCGCGGCGAGGTGGCCGCCGCGCTCGACGACGACCGTCTCGCCGACGTCCTGGAGGAACTCCCCGAGGACGACCAGATCGAGATCCTCGGCAAGCTCAAGGAGGAGCGCGCGGCGGACGTCCTGGAGGCGATGGACCCCGACGACGCGGCCGACCTGCTCGCCGAACTCCCGGAGGAGGACGTGGAACGGCTGCTGACGCTGATGCGGCCCGACGACGCGGCCGACGTACGGCGGCTGATGGCCTACGAGGAACGCACCGCGGGCGGTCTGATGACGACCGAGCCCATCGTGCTGCGCCCCGACGCCACGGTCGCCGAGGCGCTCGCCCGGGTCCGCAGCTCGGACCTGTCCCCCGCGCTCGCCGCCCAGGTGTACGTGTGCCGCCCCCCGGACGAGACGCCGACCGGCAAGTACCTGGGCACCGCGCACTTCCAGCGGCTGCTGCGCGACCCCCCGTACACGCTGGTCAGCTCGATCCTCGACGACGATCTTCAGCCCCTGGCACCGGACGCGGCGCTGCCGGTCGTCGCGGGTTTCTTCGCCACCTACGACATGGTCGCCGCGCCCGTGGTCGACGAGAGCGGCTCGCTGCTCGGCGCGGTGACCGTGGACGACGTACTGGACCACATGCTGCCGGAGGACTGGCGCGAGACGGAGTTCCACCTGCACGAGGACGAGGCCGTAGGGGGGAGCCATGACGCCTGACCGTGAGACCCGTGAACGGGCCGTCACGGGGGCCACCGCGACCACCCGGCCGCGCAGCCGTCTCGACCAGCCGATGCCACCGCGCCGCAGACTGGTGCCCGAGTGGGACCCGGAGGCCTTCGGGCGGCTGTCGGAGCGGATCGCCCGCTTCCTGGGCACCGGACGCTTCATCGTCTGGATGACGGTCGTCATCATCCTGTGGGTGGTGTGGAACGTCAGCGCACCCCGTGACCTGCGGTTCGACAACTACCCGTTCATCTTCCTGACCCTGATGCTGTCGCTGCAGGCCTCGTACGCCGCCCCCCTGATCCTGCTCGCGCAGAACCGCCAGGACGACCGCGACCGGGTCAATCTCGAACAGGACCGCAAGCAGAACGAGCGGTCGATCGCGGACACCGAGTACCTCACACGCGAGATCGCCGCCCTGCGCATCGGCCTCGGCGAGGTCGCCACCCGCGACTGGATCCGCTCCGAACTCGAGGACCTGGTCAGGGCGCTGGAGGAGGACCATTCCGACGGCCGCGTCGTATTCCCGGCGGATCGGTCGCCGGGGCGTGACACAGGCGACCGCTGACGGGGCTTTCCGGGCCCCGGTGCGGGCGCCGTACCATCGTCCCTATGGCTACGGAAGACGCGGTGCGTGAAGCACTGGCGACGGTGAACGACCCCGAGATCCAGCGACCCATCACCGAACTGGGGATGGTCAAATCGGTGGACATCGGTGCGGATGGCGCGGTCGCGGTCACCGTGTATCTGACCGTCTCCGGCTGCCCGATGCGCGAGACCATCACCGAGAACGTGACGAAGGCGGTCTCGGCGGTCGAGGGCGTCACCCGGGTCGAGGTGACCCTGGACGTCATGAGCGACGAGCAGCGCCGTGAGCTGGCGGGCGCCCTGCGCGGCGGCCAGGCGGAGCGGGAGGTCCCCTTCGCCAAGCCGGGCTCCCTCACCCGCGTGTACGCGGTCGCCTCCGGCAAGGGCGGCGTCGGCAAGTCCTCGGTGACGGTGAACCTGGCGGCGGCGATGGCGGCCGACGGGCTCAAGGTCGGCGTGGTCGACGCGGACATCTACGGCCACTCCGTGCCCCGGATGCTCGGCGTCGAGGGCCGTCCGACCCAGGTCGAGAACATGATCATGCCGCCGTCGGCGCACGGCGTGAAGGTCATCTCCATCGGCATGTTCACCCCGGGCAACGCCCCGGTCGTGTGGCGCGGCCCGATGCTCCACCGCGCCCTGCAGCAGTTCCTGGCGGACGTGTACTGGGGCGACCTGGACGTCCTCCTGCTCGACCTCCCGCCGGGCACCGGCGACATCGCGATCTCCGTCGCCCAGCTGGTCCCGAACGCGGAGATCCTCGTCGTCACCACCCCGCAGCAGGCGGCGGCCGAGGTCGCCGAGCGCGCGGGCTCCATCGCCGTCCAGACCCACCAGAAGATCGTGGGCGTCGTCGAGAACATGTCGGGCCTGCCGTGCCCGCACTGCGGCGAGATGGTCGACGTCTTCGGCACCGGCGGCGGCCAGACGGTCGCGGACGGCCTGACCCGCACCACCGGGGCGAGCGTCCCGGTGCTCGGCTCGATCCCCATCGACGTCCGTCTGCGCGAGGGCGGCGACGACGGCAGGCCGGTCGTCCTGACCGATCCCGCGTCCCCGGCCGGCTCGGCCCTGCGCGCCATCGCCGGCAAGCTGGGCGGCCGGCAGCGCGGCCTGTCGGGCATGTCCCTCGGCATCACCCCGAGGAACAAGTTCTAGCCCCCGGTACCCGGACACGTACGCGCCCTGCCAGGAGCGCGGATCCTTGCGCCCCACCACAAGCGCCGGGAACCGCGCCCTCAGGGACACTCACGAGCACTCACGACCGCACCCCTCAGGGACGCGAGGAACCGCGCACCTCAGGGACACCAGGAGCCACCCACCTCACGAGCGCTCACGACGACTCGTCCCAAGGGGGCGCGAGGAACTGCGCGACCGGCCACGACCCACCCGCGGCCGAAGAACCTCCCCGCAGCACCCCACCGGCCACCGCGTCACCCCGCGGAGCACTCACGCATAGGCCGAGATGTCCTTGACCACGGCGAAGCCCAGCCCGTACGCGCTCATGCCCCGTCCGTACGCGCCCACGTGCACGCCCTCCTGGGTGGACCCCGCGAGTACCCAGCCGAACTCGGACTCGCGGTAGTGGAACGGCGTGGGCACGCCGTCCACGGGGAGGGACAGCGAGGACCAGTCCGACCCGTCGAGGTCGTCCGCGAGGACCCATGCCGTCTCGGTCTGCTGGTCCAGCCAGTCGTCCCGCAGGGTGTGGTCCATCTGGCCGGGCCAGGTGAAGGACAGCAGTCCCACACCGGCCAGCCAGGCCGCCGAGGACACCGAGGTGGCCTCCAGCAGCCCCGTACCGTCCGCGCTGCGGCGCGAGGGGTTCGCCGCGACGGTCACCACGACCGCGAAGCGTTCCTTGTCCTCGGTCGACTCGCTGCGCACCGAGGGCTCCTCACCGTGCCCGATCGAACCGTGCTCGACGGCGCCGTCCGCCGACATACCCACCTGCATCAGCCAGCGCGGTCCCGTGAAGGCCTCGTCGAGGCCGTACCACGGGAAGGGCGCCAGCAGGTAGCCGTCGACCGTGCGCCGGGCGGAAGCGAGCGGTTGTCCGCCTTCCGTGGCCGGTGCCTGCGCGCCTACCCGACTTGTCGTCTCCATCTGCCCGGACGCCTCCTTGCTCTCGTCGGACCGGGTGGCCCGCCCCCCTCGGGCGTCCTCAGCGGTCCGCACAACAACTGGGCAGCATAGCCACACCGCTCCGAGCAGCAGGGAAAGCACCCGGCGCGTGGGTCGCGCCCGCCGTCGATTTCCGGCCGACTCACCCGGCCGCGGGCCCCTGACCGGTCAGGATCGGGGGGACGGCTCAGGTGGCGTCGGCGTCGAAGGGCGGACGCTCGTCCTCGCCGGACTTCTCGGGCTTCTTGGTCATGTCCACGGTCGAGCCGGCCGCGCCGGAACCCGAACCCGAACCGGAGCTCGACGTCTCGGATTCGCGGCTGTGCACCGCGTCCGTGACCTCGGCCATCTCCTTCTTCAGGTCGAAGCCGTTGCGGATCTCCTTGAGCCCCAGTTCGTCGTTGTCCAGCTGCTTGCGCAGGAACGTCTTGGGGTTGAGGTCCTCGAACTCGAAGTCCTTGAACTCCGGGCCGAGTTCCTCGCGGATGTCCGCCTTGGCGGTCTCCGAGAACTCACGGATCTTGCGGATGGTGCGCGTGACGTCCTGGATCATCTTCGGGAGCTTGTCCGGACCGAAGACGAGCACGGCGAGGACAACGAGCGCCACCAGCTCGAGCGGTCCTATGTCATTGAACACCTGAAGCTCCTTGCGATGTCCTTCGGTCCTCGGCCCCCGGCGGTTCTTCCGTGGTCCGGGCCGGGTCCACGGTACCCGGCGTTCCCGTGCGTCCGGAACTGTCCCGGGGCCTCCGGGTTCGTGTACACGTCGAGTTTTCCCGGATGTTTGCCGCTCGGGGCGGGGGCCGGCTCCCGCCCCGGCGTTCCTGTCCGTCCCTCTGCGTCTTCGTGCGTCTCCGTGTGTCTTCGTGCGTCTGCGTGAGCCTTCGTCCGTAGAGCCGTCCGCCGGACACCCCGTAGGGCGTACACGGAGGCGTCCGTCGAGGCGGGCCGTGGTCAGGGGCGGTCAGTCGCCGTCGGCCGAACCGAGGACCAGGGTGATCTTCTCGCGGGCACCGCCTCGCCGCAGGGTCAGCAGCAGCCGGTCGCCGGGGCGGTGGGCGCGGGTCCGCACGATCAGCTCCTCCCCCGAATGCACGCGCAGCCCGTCGACCTCGGTGATCACGTCGCCCGCCCTGATCCCCGCACGGGCACCGGGCCCGCCGGGGGTGACCGGCGAGCCGCCGCCCGTCTTCGTGCCGACCCGGGCGCCGTCGCCGGTGTAGTTCATGTCGAGCGTGACCCCGATCACGGGGTGGGTCGCCCGGCCGGTGTTGATCAGCTCCTCGGCGACACGCTTGGCCTGGTTGACGGGGATGGCGAAACCGAGCCCGATGGAACCGGCCTGGCCCGCCTGCGGGTCGGTGGAGCTGTCGGCGGAGCGGATGGCGCTGTTGATGCCGATGACGCGCGCCCGCGAGTCGAGCAGCGGTCCGCCGGAATTGCCGGGGTTGATGGGCGCGTCGGTCTGGAGGGCGTCCACGTACGAGACGTCGCTCCCGTCGCCCTTCTCTCCGCCCGCCGTGATGGGCCGCTCCTTGGCGCTGATGATCCCGGACGTGACGGTGTTGGCGAGGTCGAAGGGCGCCCCGATGGCGACGACGGGGTCGCCGACCTGGACGCCGTCGGAGTTGCCCAGGGGCAGGGGCCGCAGTCCGCGGACCCCGGACACCTCGACCACGGCGAGGTCGTACCCGCTGTCGTGCCCGACGACGGTGGCCTTGGCGCTCTCGCCGCCGCTGAACGTCACGGTGATCTCGCCCCGCGCGCCGGCCGGTTGGACCACGTGGTTGTTGGTGAGGATGTGGCCCCGGTCGTCGAGTACGAAGCCGGTGCCGGTGCCCGCCTCGTCGGTGCCGCGCACATGCAGCGTGACGACGCCGGGCAGGGCGCGGGCGGCTATCCCCGCGACACTGTCCGCGGGCCGCCCTGGGGCCTCCTTCGCGGCCTGGGGCAGCACGATGTCCCCCACCGCGCCGTTGCGCTCCAGATAGGCGCCCAGGGCGCCGCCGACGCCCCCGGCGACGACGGCGACCAGCACGGCCCCGAGGACCAGCCCTTTCCTGGCCCGTCCACGCCGCGCCCCCGTCCCGACCGCCGCGCCGTTCTGCTGGAGAGGACCCGGAGCGGCCCAGGGGTCGTAGTTCTGCCAGGGGTCCGGAGCGGGACGGGAAACGCTCGTGTACGGGGCTGGAGGCGCCCCTGGGGGCAGGGAGGCCGCTGGGACCGGGGTTGCCGCCGGGACACCCGTCCCGGCCCCGGAGACGGCCACGGGGGCGGACACGCCGTGCGGGGCGCCACCGGCGGGGTCCGGAGGGCCTCCTGCCGGGGCCGCCGTCCCGTAGGCACCGCGCTCCGCTGCGGCCGCCGTCCCGTAGGCATCGCCCTCCGCCGGGGCCGGTATCCCGTACGCGACGTCGCCCGCCGGGGCCGGTATCCCGTACGCGACGTCGTCCGCCGGGGCCGGTACCTCGTAGGCACGGTCGTCCGCCAAGGCCGGTGTGGCGTGTGCCGGGGTGACCGTCGGGGCGGGTGTGGCGTGTGCCGGGGTGACCGTCGGGTGCTGGACCGGCGGGGCGGGTGCCCAGGGGCCGGGCTCGCCGTACGGCGGGGTGCTGTAGGGGTCACGCTCGTGCACGGGCGTGGGCCGGTCCGCGGGGGCCGGGGACTCGGGTGCGGTGTCGGAGACTCCGGCGATCGGTCCGGCGCCCGGTGCACTGGCCGTGGGTGCGGGCGTGGGTGCGGGTGCCGGCCGTTGCAGCTGGAAGTCGCCGTCGTGCTCGAAGCCGCCGCCGTCCCGTCCCGAGTCATCCTCAGGGACGCGGACGCCCTCCACGGAGCCCACCTCTCCGACCACCGGAGGTACCGGCCGGGGCCGGTTCCACCATTTCGCCTTCGGGGGCTTCCCCTCGTTCATGCTCTCCCCACACCCGGCCCGCGGCACACAGCACCGCGGTCACCGCAGATTGCCGACATCCGCGTCCGGGAATCCCTCCGGCGGACGCGCCCCACCCCGGATTCAACCAGGTTCCGGGCCGGCGGCGCAGAGAGTGGGTCAGCGGGCGGTACGGGAGGAGAGGAACGGGGACGAAGAGGGGGACGAGGCCGGGTCGGGAGCGGCGAGCAGACCCGGAGTCGCCACCTCGGCCGCCATCGACCAGGAGGTCGACACGGCCGGCTGCACCTCGGTGAGCGGACGTATCAGCGGGGACATCGCGGCGGCGCCCGCCACCACGGGGGCCGTCAGCGAGTGCATCATGTCCTGGCCCGGGGGCACCGGAGCGGGGACTCCGGGCAGCAGCGGCGCGGACACCTCGGTGGGCTGCACGGAGGCGTCACCGGACGCGCGCTGGCCCTGCGCGAGCAGCGGTCCCGTGGAACGGCGGCGCTGTGTCTCGGGAGCCGAGGTGCTCCCCGAGCCCGGGGTGCGCATCGGTGTCACATTGCTCCCGCCGGAACCGCCGCGCGCGTCCGCGGTGTCACCGGGCACCCCGGTCGACACCCCGCCGAGCGCGACCGCGGCCAGCGACACCGCACCGGCGGCGGCGAAGGCGAAGCGCAGACCCCGCGAGGACGATCTCTCGGCCTCGTGGCGGCTGACGTCATGGATGCGGAAGCCGCGTCCGGCAGAAGGGGGCAGTACATCCGCGTGCGGTCCGGCGGGCACGTAGCCGAAGGGCTCGCCGCGCACGCCGAAGACTCCGGTCACCCCCGAACCGGAGGGGAGTCTTCCGCCGAATGCTCCACCGCCGAGCGGTGAGCCGTCACCGTCGTCGAAGTCACCTCCCCCCGGCAGGCCCTGGAGACGGGCCAGGAAACTCTCGGAAGGGGGCGGAGGGGCGACTTCCGCGAAGACGTTCTTCAGTCGGCGCTGGGCGTCCGCCTCGGACTTGCACTTCGCGCACGTGGCGAGGTGCGCCAGGACGCGCTCGCGCGACTCATGACCGAGCTCACCGTCCACGAGGGCGGAGAGTCGGTCCCCAAGGTGCTGGTCGGCAACGCGCCGCTCCGCAGAGTCAGGCCGTGATCCACTCACGCGGTCGCGCCCCCTCCTCCCAGCGCGGGAACTCCCGTGATCGCGAAGCCGCGGCGCTCGGCACGGGCCTCGGGAGACCGGTGCGAGAGGGCCTTGCGCAGCTGCGAGCGACCACGGTGGATCCGGCTGCGGACCGTGCCGAGCTTGACGCCCAGCGTGGCGGCGATCTCCTCGTAGGACAGTCCCTCGATGTCACAGAGGACGACGGCGGCGCGGAACTCGGGCGCGAGGGTGTCCAGCGCCTGCTGGACGTCCGCGTCGAAGTGCGCGTCGTTGAAGACCTGCTGCGGGGAGGGCTCGCGGCTGGGCAGCCGCTCGGCCGCGTCGTCGCCGAGGGCGTCGAAGCGGATGCGCTGCTTTCGGCGCACCATGTCCAGGAAGAGGTTGGTGGTGATGCGGTGCAGCCAGCCCTCGAAGGTGCCGGGCGTATAGGTCGACAGGGAGCGGAAGACCCGGACGAAGACCTCCTGGGTGAGGTCCTCGGCGTCGTGCTGGTTTCCCGTCAGGCGGTAGGCGAGCCGGTAGACCCGGCCGCTGTGCGTGCTGACGATCTCCTCCCAGGTGGGCGGAGTCCACGCCTGCGGTTCCGCGTCGGTGGTGAACGTCGCGGTCTGCGCGGGGGCAGCAGCATGGAACGTGTCAGCGATGTCGGTCACGGATTTCGGCTCGCCCGCTGATCGCAGCAGGCGCCTGAGCACCCGTCCCCGATCCACAGGCGCAGCCGCACCTCCCCTGTCGGCTCTGGTGGTGTCCAGTGGAGCCCCTACCATAGCCACCTCGCCCGTTAGCTCCGGATAAGCGGTTTTACGGGAAATTGATACGCGCTCATATGGCTGTGTCAGCACGTGCTCGGCACCTCGCTCCGCCTCCCGCTCCGCGACCTGATCCATGCGCTTCCCCCCGGTCTGTTTCCCCATCCCTCTAAACGCCCGGTCCCATCAGCAGGTTCCCGGCACCAACGGATACAGTCACGCCCAGGCAACCACGGGGACAGGAGAGGGTCATTACCGGCAACCGGCAGACGAGCTGGGCGTTCGCCGACGCCTTTGTCGCCGAGGACGAGGCGCTGCGCTGGGCCCGCGACCGGGCCCGCGAGGCAGGCCTGCGCTCGGTGTCGCCCGGCACGGGCGCCGCGCTGCGCCTGCTCGCCGCCACCGTGGACGCGAAAGCGGTGGCGGAGATCGGGACCGGGACCGGCGTCTCCGGAATTCATCTGCTGCACGGCATGCGGCCGGACGGGGTACTGACCACCGTGGACCCGGAGCCGGACCGCCAGCAGTTCGCCCGCCAGGCCTTCCGTGCGGCGGGCTTCGCGAGCAACCGCGCGCGCTTCATCCCCGGCCGCGCGCTGGACGTGCTCCCCCGCCTCGCGGACGCCGGCTACGACCTCGTCTTCTGTGACGGGGACCGGCTGGAGTGCCTCGACTACCTCGCTGAATCGTTGCGCCTGCTGCGGCCGGGCGGGCTCGTCGCCTTCGAGGGCGTGTTCGCGGACGGCCGCACCATGGACTCGGGCCCGCAGCCGGCGGAGGTCGGCCGGCTGCGCGAGCTGCTGCGCGCGGTGCGCGAGAGCCAGGACCTGGTGCCCTCGCTGCTCCCGGTGGGCGACGGCCTGCTCTGCGCCGTCAAGCGCTGATCGGCACCGCCCGACACCCGCCCGACCCGCCCCGCACCCGGCTCTGGACCAGCTTCGACCTGCGCTGATGTCAAAAGGGCGCGTCGTCGGGGCGCCCTTGACACACCACTGCCCCGGCACCGTTTACGATGCCGGGGCAGGTGAAAAGGTATGGTCGCTTCCGCGTCAGCCGACGACCTTCTTGAGGGCGTCGCCGAGCGCGTCGGCCTCGTCAGGGGTCAGCTCGACGACGAGCCGACCGCCGCCTTCGAGCGGAACGCGCATGACGATGCCCCGCCCCTCCTTTGTCACCTCGAGCGGGCCATCGCCCGTCCGCGGCTTCATGGCCGCCATGCTCGTTCCCCTTCCTGAAACCAGCTCATCGTCGCCGACGGCCCCTTGGAGGGCACGCACGTCCTCTCATAGGACACACGTCACCGGCATCGAACACATTGCTTCCAGGCCATTATCCCGCATCTCAGGACCCGATGACCAACATCAGTCGGCATCGCTTGCGCAACGCGCTTGAGCAAAACCACTCAATTCGGCGATGTGGCTGCGATACTGCGCCGCCGCATGGACTTTCCCGGCTCGGAATTCTTTGACGCAGGTCACATGTCCTGTCCGTCCCCCGGACCGTGATCTCCCCCACCACGTCCTGCATGCTGTCCTCGGACGCAGGGCGTACCGACGGGTACGACGGAGCCGCGACACCGAGGGGACCCACCATGGCCGACACCGTGCTCTACGAGGTGAGCGACGGACTCGCGACGATCACGCTGAACCGCCCCGGGGCGATGAACGCGATGGACACCGGTACCAAGGTCGCCCTGCGGGACGCGGCGCAGAAGGCCGCGGCGGACCCCGAGGTGCGGGCGATCCTGCTCACCGCGGCCGGTGACCGGGCCTTCTGTGTCGGGCAGGACCTCAAGGAGCACGTCGGACTGCTGGCCGCCGACAAGGAGTCGGGGTCGAGGCACACGATGAACACCGTGCGCGAGCACTACAACCCGATCGTGCGCGCCCTGGCCGGCGCCGCGAAGCCCGTGGTGGCCGCGGTCAACGGCGTCGCGGCCGGGGCGGGCCTCGGTTTCGCGCTCGCCGCGGACTACCGGATCGTCGCCGACACGGCCGCCTTCAACACGTCCTTCGCCGGGGTCGCGCTGACCGCCGACTCCGGGATCTCCTGGACGCTGCCGCGGGTGGTGGGCCCGAGCCGCGCCACCGACCTGCTGCTCTTCCCGCGCAGCATCACCGCGCAGGAGGCGTACGAGCTGGGTATCGCGAACCGGATCGTGCCCGCCGGGGAACTGCGCGCGGAGGCGGAGAAGGTGGCGCGGGCGCTGGCGGCGGGGCCGACGGTCGCGTACGCCGCGCTGAAGGAGGCCGTGGCGTACGGCCTGACCCATTCCCTGGACGAGACGCTCGAGAAGGAGGACGAGCTGCAGACGCGGGCGGGGGCGTCCGAGGACCATCTGATCGCGGTGCAGGCGTTCGTGAACAAGGAGAAGCCCAAGTACCTGGGGCGGTGACGGGTCGGGGGGGGGGGGCGGGCGCGGGGGGGCGGGCGCCCCCCCCCCGCACACGGACAGCACCCGGGCGTGGGCGACCGGCGCCACACTCGACGCGCGGCT
>NZ_JBHWEL010000021.1:127418-128585 GCF_042734135.1 Streptomyces sp. NPDC059668
GGGTGCATCTAAAACTCTACACCCCACACGGGGGGGGGGGGGCGTGGGGGGGGGGGGGGGGCGGCGGTGGAGGCCCGCCCCCCCCCCCCGAACTCTCAGAGGGTGTCCTTGCGCGCGACAGCCCTCAGAGCGTGTCCTTGCGCGCGACGCAGTCCACCAGGTGATCGTCGACCAGGCCGCACGCCTGCATCAGGGCGTACGCCGTCGTCGGGCCCACGAAACGGATGCCGCGCTTCTTGAGGGTCTTGGAGAGGGCGGTCGACTCGTCCGTGACGGCCGGGACGTCGGACAGCCTCGCGGGGGCCGGGCGGGTGTCCGGGTCGGGCGCGAAGGACCAGATCAGCTCGTCGAGCTCGCCGGGCGCCCACTCGGTCAGCACCCGGGCGTTGGCGACGGTCGCCTCGATCTTCGCGCGGTTGCGGATGATGCCCGGATCGCCGAGGAGACGCTCCTTGTCGGCGTCCGTGAACGCGGCCACCGAGGCGATCCCGAAGCCGGCGAAAGCGGCCCGGAAGCCGGGTCTGCGGCGCAGGATGGTGATCCAGGACAGCCCCGACTGGAAGGCTTCCAGGCAGAGCCGTTCGTACAGCGCGTCGTCGCCGTGGACGGGGCGGCCCCACTCCTCGTCGTGGTACGACACGTAGTCCTCGGTGGACAGCGCCCAGGGGCAGCGCAGGGCGCCGTCGGGACCGGCGACCGCGTCGCTCACCGCTGCTCGCCCTCGGCGTGCTTGTGCAGGGAGGTCGGCCGGGTGGTGTCCGCGCGGGCGCCGGCGAGCGCGGACTCCAGGTCGACGATCCGGGCGTCGCGCTCCGCGAGCTCCGCCGCGAGACGGCCGAGGGCGTCGTCCACGTCCGCCATGCGGTAGCCGCGGGCGGCGAGCGGGAACCGCAGGGACTCCACGTCCTCGCGGTTCACCGGCCGGGCGGCGGGCAGCGGGTCGTCCAGCCGGTCGGGTGCCGCCTCGGGCAGGGGCGCGCTCTCGCCGCCGCCCACCACGGCCAGTGTCACCGCGGCGACCACGACGGCGAGCGCGACGACCAGGAACAAGAACATGAACATCGCTGAGGTCCCCACGCTCTGGTGGCGGCCCGGGGGCGGGGGCGGGGGAGCAATTGAGAAAGAGCGCCGCCGGCCCCCGCCGCGCCCCACGCGGCACCCGCGCGC
>NZ_JBHWEL010000021.1:128595-129798 GCF_042734135.1 Streptomyces sp. NPDC059668
CCGCGACTACAAGCAACAACAACTTGAACTCCCCTGTGGCCCCCCCCCTGTGGTGCGGCCGCGTCCGCGCCGGCGCGTAAGTACTGAAGCAGTCCGACGGCGGAACCGTCGGACTCCGATCGTGCCATGCGAGTCTGACAGTTAAGGTCGCAGGCGGCTAAGCAGCGGGATTCACAGGGAGAGGTCACAGGGGATGCTCAGGCTGGGGAAGCACGAATTCGACCCGCACGAGCCGGTGGTCATGGCCATCGTGAACCGGACCCCGGACTCCTTCTACGACCAGGGAGCCACCTTCCACGACGAGCCGGCGCTCGCCCGGGTGGAACAGGCCATCGCCGAGGGCGCCGCGATCATCGACATCGGCGGGGTCAAGGCCGGACCCGGCGAGGAGGTCACCGCCGAGGAGGAGGCCCGCCGTACGGTCGGTTTCGTCGCCGAGGTCCGGCGCCGCTTCCCCGACGTGATCATCAGCGTCGACACCTGGCGGCACGAGGTGGGCGAGGCGGTCTGCGAGGCGGGGGCGGATCTGCTCAACGACGCGTGGGGCGGGGTGGATCCGCGGCTCGCGGAGGTCGCGGCGCGGTACGGGGTCGGGCTGGTGTGCACGCATGCCGGGGGCGCGGAGCCGCGGACGCGTCCGCACCGGATCGCGTACGACGACGTCATGGCCGACATCCTGGCGGTGACCGTCGGGCTGGCCGAGCGGGCCGTGTCGCTGGGGGTCGCGCGGGAGTCCGTGCTGATCGATCCGGGGCACGACTTCGGGAAGAACACGCGGCACAGCCTGGAGGCGACGCGGAGGCTGGGCGAGATGGTCGGGACGGGCTGGCCGGTGCTCGTCTCGCTCTCCAACAAGGACTTCGTCGGCGAGACGCTCGACAGGCCGGTCAAGGAGCGGGT
This sequence comes from Streptomyces sp. NPDC059668, assembly GCF_042734135.1. Classification (NCBI taxonomy): domain Bacteria; kingdom Bacillati; phylum Actinomycetota; class Actinomycetes; order Kitasatosporales; family Streptomycetaceae; genus Streptomyces; species Streptomyces sp. NPDC059668. The sequence continues at coordinate 129,496 of NZ_JBHWEL010000021.1, forward strand.
GGTGGGGACGCTGGCGACGACCGCCGTCTCGGCGTGGCTGGGGGCGCAGGTGTATCGCGTCCACGAGGTCGCGGAGACGCGGCAGGTGCTGGACATGGTGGCGTCGATCGCGGGGCGCCGGCCGCCGGCGGTCGCCCGCCGCGGCCTGGCGTAGGTCTCCTCGTCCCCGCCGCCCCTACCCGACCCTGGGGGCTCCGCCCCCAGACCCCCCGTCGGCCCTTATGGCCCTTGCCGCAAGCCCCCGCCCGGCGGGAAATCCCCGGCCCGCCCGCGGGCGAGGCGCTCACCCCCCCGCGCAGCCCG
>NZ_JBHWEL010000022.1:0-5650 GCF_042734135.1 Streptomyces sp. NPDC059668
CGCCCGGCCCGAGCCCGCGGCGCCGGACCCGCGGCACCCCCTCCCGGCCGCCGCGGCCCACCGGCTGGCGCTGCTGCTGGCCGACCGGCCCGGCGCGCCGGGTGGCCGCCGGGGCGCGGCCCCCGACCTCATGGAACTGCTGCCCCAGTGGCTGGCGCTGGCCAACGCGCGGGGTTTCGCGGCGCCTCCGGAAACCCTGCCCGCGCTCCTCGACGCGGCCCGGGGCCGTACGGATCTGCGGCCGGCCGCGCTGGCCTTCGCCGGGCCGCGTGCCCTGTGGCTGGCCCGGCTGAACCCGGACTGGCGGTTCGCGCTGCGTTCCATGCCGGGCGGCGGCACCGCGCTGCCCGGCCCCGAGGAGCCCGAGCGCACACAACAACTGTGGCAGGAGGGCCTGTTCGCCGAGCGGGTCGCGCTGCTCACAGCGCTGCGGGCGCTGCGTCCGGCCTCGGCGCGTGAGTTGCTCGCCACCACCTGGGGGACGGAGCGGGCCGAGGACCGGCTGATGTTCCTCGACTCGCTGCGGTCGGGGCTGGGACCGGCCGACGAGCCGTTCCTGGAGCGGGCGCTCACCGACCGGAGCCGCAACGTGCGGGCCACGGCCGCGGAGCTGCTGTCCGCGCTGCCCGGCTCGGCGCTGGCCGCTCGGATGGCGTCCCGGGCCGGCTCGTGCGTGGCCCTCGACCGGACCCAGGGCCCGCCCTCGATCGTCGTGGAGGCGCCGCACGAGTGCGACGCGAGCATGGAGCGGGACGGTGTTGTACCGAAAGCTCCGGCGGGACGAGGGGAACGGTCGTGGTGGCTGGGCCAGTTGGTCGAAGCAGCGCCGCTCGGTGCATGGCCGCGGCGGCTGGGGGGACGCACACCCGAGGAGATCGTCGCGCTTCCCGTGGCGGACGACTGGCGGAACGAACTGCATGCCGCGTGGTGCCGGGCGGCGGTGCGCCAGCGCGACCCCGGGTGGTCCCGGGCACTTCTCGGGCCGCCCTCCGCCCCGGAGGCCGGGGGACCGGGGGCGGTGTCGCTGGCGGAGCGCTCGAAGCTGCTCGCCACGCTGGGTCCGGCCGAACGGGCCGACTGGGTGGCGGGGTTCATCGCCACACACGGCTTGTCGGAGGCGTTCCAGCTGCTGGGGGTCTGTGCGGTGCCGTGGGCGGAGCCCCTGGGGCGGGCGGTGGTCGACGCGCTCGACATCGCGCGCGACGCGGGGAGTTATCCATGGAGTTTCAGCGGGGTGATGGGGCTGGCCGAGCGGTGCCTGGATCCGCGGGAGGCGGGGCGGCTCGACGCGCTCACGGCGGTTCCCGACGAGACGGAGCACACGGCGCCGGGGGCCGGCGGCTACTGGGCGGAGGCCTTCCAGCGCCTCGTCACCACCTTGCGGCTGCGCGCGGAGATGACCGCGGAACTGGCGGTGCCGGAGCCCGAGCGGGCGCCGACGACGCCCTGACCACCGGGGCCGGCGCCCCCGAACGCCGGAAGGTCCCCGGCGCCCCGTCAGGGGCGCGGGGAACGGAGCGACCAGCCCCCGCCCACCCACGGACGACGACCCCCCATCCGGGGACGGGCGAGCGCGACCAGGGCGGAAACCCGCACGCACCGACCCTCACCGGCCAGGCGCTACGCTCCCGCGGGCTGCCGCACGTTCGCCCGTACCCACTCCACGATCGACCCGGTCGTCGCGCCCGGCGTGAAGATCTCGGCGACACCCTTCTCCTTGAGCGGAGCGATGTCCGCCTCCGGGATGATCCCGCCGCCGAAGACCTTGATGTCCTCCGCGTCCCGCTCCTTGAGGAGATCGATCACGGCCGCGAACAGCGTGTTGTGCGCGCCGGAGAGGATGGACAGGCCGATCGCGTCGGCGTCCTCCTGGATCGCGGTGTCGACGATCTGCTCGGGGGTCTGATGGAGCCCGGTGTAGATGACCTCCATGCCGGCGTCGCGCAGCGCCCGCGCGATCACCTTGGCCCCGCGATCGTGGCCGTCGAGCCCCGGCTTGGCCACCACCACGCGGATCGGACCGGCTGCCACACCCATCACTGCCTCCATGAACCGACTACAACGACCCGTACCGACACATATCGAACATTCCGCCGCTCACCGCACCGGACGCACCTCTGCGGCACAGGCGCCCCGCACCGCACCGGCCGGGGAAGTGAACGAACGTTATCGTCAGATCCGTGCAAACCGCAGTTTCCCGCTGAAGAGCGAGGGGGAAATCACACGGTGGGACACATTCGCCGCGCATCGCTCCGCGCTTCAGCGGCACACGCGCCGCAGGAACCTGCGACGCGCGGGCCTCGACCGGAACCTGCGCAAGGAGAGCCGCCAGCAGGTGGCGGCACCGGCACCGCGCCGACGAGGCGCGACGACGGTGCGGCACACCGGCGGGAGCACGACGGCAGGGACTCCCGCCGCGCCACCGGCGCACCACGCGCCGCGACCGCACCGTCGGCCTCCGCCACCGAGGTTCTCCACAAGGGCACACGGGGGACAGAGCGGTCCCTTCGTGTGTCGACTGGAGGTCGGCCATGAAGGTCACCGGGACAGAGTCGCCCCTTCTCCCGCTCCGTCAGCGCCTGTTGCCAGGCAGGCTGACAGGGCTCTCGGTGGCCTTGCTGAAGGCGACGGCCCTGGAGATCGCGATCCTCGCCGGGCACCTCCTCCTCTATCCCTCCGGCATCGTCCAGGAGCGCCGCACCTCCCCCGCGCTCCCCCCGACCGACGCCACCCGGCTGCCCATCGGGACCAAGCCACCGGTCGTGCTCCTGCACGGCTTCATCGACAACCGCTCGGTCTTCGTCCTGCTGCGCCGCAACCTCGCCCAGCACGGCCGACAGCACATCGAATCGCTCAACTACTCACCGCTGACGTACGACATCCGCACCGCGGCGGAGCTGCTCGGCCGGCACATAGAGGACATCTGCGAGCGCACGGGGCGCGACCAGGTGGACATCGTCGGACACAGCCTCGGCGGACTGATCGCGCGGTACTACGTACAGCGCCTCGGCGGCGACCTGCGCGTCCGCACGCTGGTCACGCTCGGCACACCGCACTCGGGCACCCGGGTCGTCCCGCTGATGAACGCGCACCCCATCGTCCGTCAGATGCGCCCGGGTTCCGAGGTGATCAACGAGCTGCGTGAGCCGGCACCCGACTGCCGTACGCGTTTCGTGAGTTTCTGGAGCGACCTCGACCATCTGATGGACCCGCTCGAGACCGCCGCCATCGACCACCCGGACCTGCTCGCGCAGAGCGTCCAGGTGAGCGGTATCGGGCATCTCGCCCTGCCGGTCCACCCCGCCGTCGCCACCGGAATACGCCAGGCGCTCGACACCGAGGACACGGCCGTCCGCACCACCGCCGCGGAGGCCGTGGCCGAAGCCGGGGGTCTCACCGTGGCGTGACAGCGTCCGGCACCTCCTCCGGCGACCCCGCCCGGCCCCCTTCCGACCCTGTGGAGAGGGGCCGGACGGGGCTCGGGCGGGGGCCATACGGCACTCCAATTTCGAACATTCCTCGAACGCCAGGCCAAGCCCGTGCCCGCACTCCCCCGAAAGACGGCCGAATGCCCGTTTCCTGAGAAGAGGAAACCTGCCGAAGATTGTCGCGCCCGCATACCGCCGGGTACAGTCGCCGCACTGCTCTGCCAGCCCCTGTTGTCGAGGCGAAAGAGAAGTTGGTGAACGACCGTCACCCGTCGGGGACCGTGACCCCCCCGGCTCCGGCTTCCGATGCCGCCCCGGCGCACTACGCGTCGTACGGCGGGCAGGAAGTCCAGTACGGCGACTTCACCACGTACGACGGCTACAACGGGACCGGCGCCTACGCGACCGCGAGTTTCGAGACCGACCCCCTCTTCGGCGACATGTCGGGCGGCGACGGAACGGGCTCGTACGACGCGACGCAGTGGAACACCGGCGGTCACCAGACGCCCGCCTACGACCCGTACGCCGCACAGCACCAGACCGCGTACGACACGGGCGCCTACGACGCCACCGCCTGGGCGACCGGCTATCAGCAACTCGCCGACATCCCCGCGCAGCACCCGGGCCCCGACGCCACCGGCCAGTGGGACGCGGCCGCCTGGCTGCAGGCCGAGCCGGCCGGACAGACCCAGCAGTGGAGCGCGCCCACCCAGGAGACGGGTGCGTACGACGCCACGCAGTGGAACACCGTCGGCGAACACGACCCGTACGAGGCCTACGAGCACCCCCATCAGGGCGAGTCGCACGAGCACCAGGCCACCGACCCGTACGAGCACCAGGCCACGGTGGACCCGTACGAGCACCAGGCCGCGGCGGACCCTTACGAGCAGCAGGCCGATCCCGAGCCCTTCGACCAGCAGGCGACCTCCACCTTCGAGCAGCTGCCGTACGAGCAACCCGAGGCCGCTCGGGACGAGTACGACTTCGAGGACGCCGACCCCGCGCACGAGGCACCGCTGCTCGACGACATGGAAGAGGTCATTCCGGCCCCCCGTGCCGCGAACCGGCCGGCGTCCCGCTCCCGCCGCCGCTCCCCGGCCAAGCGTTCGGCACTGCTCACCGTCGCCGTGCCCTCGGCCTGTGTGATGGGCGTCGCGGGTATCGCGGCCGCTTCCGTGGGCACCATCGGCGGGGACGGCACCAAGGACACGACGGCCGGCGCGTCCGACGCGACCGCGGTGAAGCCGTCCACCGCCAACATCAAGCTGGACACCCAGCTCCAGAGCCTGTCCGCGGGTGCGGACGACTTCGCGGACCGGGCCAGCCGGACCCAGGAACGCATCGACCTCAAGGCCCAGCGGGCCGCCGAGCAGCAGAAGGCGGCGGCCGCGGCGGCCCGCAAGGAGCGGCTGCGGCCCAAGTTCGTCCTGCCGGTCACGCAGAAAGGACTCAGCGCCTACTTCGGTCAGGCCGGGGTCAACTGGATGTCCGTGCACACCGGCATCGACTTCCCCGTGTCGTACGGCACGCCGGTGATGGCCGCGACGGACGGCACCGTACGGACGCAGTGGAACAGCGCGTACGGGAACATGGCGATCGTCACCGCGATGGACGGTACGGAGACCTGGTACTGCCACCTCTCCAGCTACAAGGTGCCGTCGGGGACCGTCGTGAAGGCCGGCGAGCAGATCGCCTTCTCCGGGAACTCCGGGAACTCGACCGGGCCGCACCTGCACTTCGAGGTCCGGCCCGCGGGCGGTTCGGCCATCGACCCCCTGCCGTGGCTGCGCAGCCACGGTCTGGACCCGACGTGAGCACCGCGGTGACCGCGGTGACCCGGATGCCGTAATCCCCGTGCCGTAATCCACGTGCCGTACACCCGCTCGCCGTAACGCACGCGCGGAGATCCACCGCGCGGCTTCGCGGCCGGACGGCGACAGCCCCCGCCCGGCCCCGAAGTCCCGTGGGCTAGAGCTTCTCCACCGGCGCGTACCTCAGCAGCAGCCGCTTCGGCTTGGGCTCCCCGAAGTCGACCGTGGCCTCCGCGTTCGCGCCCGTGCCCTTCACGCCGACCACCGTGCCGAGCCCGAACTGGTCGTGGGGGGCCCCGGCCCCCCCCCCCCCCCCGCGCCCCGGCGGGGGGGGGGGGCCCCGCCGCGGGGGCGCACCCGCACCCCCCCCCCCCGGGGCGAGAGAACAAAAACAAGCCCCCCAACCCCCGC